>NZ_JACASJ010000048.1:0-36015 GCF_013391025.1 Enterobacter sp. SECR19-1250
CTGCGCGCTGTTTTTTCGTCAGAGCCATGATCACTCTCCTTTACCGGCTGCGGCGGGGACATCGATGCCAGCAGCAGACAATGCAATGCTGAACGCCTCTTTCAAATCTGCAATCTGCTTGTCTTTGGCTTCCAGCTCATCCAGCAGTGCCAGAACATCGCGAGTTTCCACAAACATATTCGAGTCGAAGTTATCGACCGCTTTCGCCGCGGCTGCTTTCAGTTTGTCGATGTTGCTCATTGGGCGCCCCTTGTTGCTTTCTTCTCGTCAACGCTCCAGGCTGTAGCCAGTGCGCTCGTCACCTGATAAAACGAGTGCTTAACCTTCACACTTAATTTTTCACCAATAGATGATACCGTTTCGATGGTGGTCAGCTCGCCGCCGCTTTCGAAATCAGGGTAGAACTGCGTTACAAGGTTACTTTCGACAATCACCGATCCGTCCGGCGTGTACATTTTCAGTTTCATACCCCTGCCCTCCCCCAAACCATCAATACTCGCTTCATCGCCGGACTGTTCCGGCACTCCTGAAATATTCCGTTGGTGCAGCTGCGCGCGGTGCCTGCCTGCTCTTCCGGAGTCGCCAGGCGATAAGTCACCGTTCGCCAGACCTTGCTCACCCGGACAATCTTGCGGGACCTCTCCAGATCGATAGCGTTCTTCGTGATGCAGTTAATGGTCATGCCGCACTCTGTAGCCACATCCTTCGCGGTGAAGGTCCGGTGCGTTTCGAGATAACGCAGAATTGCCTGTTTGCCTTTCATCAGAAGCCCCCTTTCTTTTTCGGCTGCTGCTCGCGCCCGCGGCGTTCTGCGGCGGCGGCCTGCTGGTCTGTGTCGTAAATTGCCCCGTTGATCTGATGGCAATAAACCGTTCCGGTACTGCCGTGGCGGTTGAGTCGCAGGATTAACTCGGTTTCGCCCGGCGGCACGCTGTCATCGAAAGCACCTTCCCGGTGGATGCCAACCCAGTAGTCGCAGTCCTGCTCAATCTGTCCTGTGTCGCGGGAATCGCTCGGTAACGGGCGTTTATTCACTCGCTTCTCCAGTTCGCGGTTAAGCTGGGTCAGCAGCACGACGACGCAGCCAAGCTCTTTGGCGAGGTTCTTCAGACCTTTGGTGATCATCCCGTACGCCAGGTCATTACGGTCGGCCTTTTCGGCGGTCATCAGCGTCAGGTAGTCAACCAAAATCATGCCTACGCAGCCCTTCTCGCGTTTGATTCGGCGGCTTTCGCTAACAATGTGCGCCAGTGACAGGCCCGGGGTGTCGTCGATGTACAGCATGTCGATTTCACTCAGTCGCCCGGCTGTGGCGATCGCCTTCTTAAAGTCGCCGTCGTAGTCGCCCTGGTACTGGTCATCGGCGTCATCCGTAGCGGGCATGTAAAAAATGCTCGGGTTAATGCCCGACTTCTGACCAACCAGCTTTTCAAGGATCTGGTCTCCAGGCATTTCGAGGCTGAACATCAGCGCTGGCTTTTTCTCACGAACCGCGCAGTTGATCGCCATATGCCCATACAGGGTTGTCTTGCCCATCTTTGGCCTTGCGCCAATCACGAACAGAGAGCCTTTAACCAGACCTTTCGGCGCCAGCAGCCGGTCGAGTGACGGGATGCCGGTACTCATGCCGCGCTGTTCGCCTGAAGGGTCAAATCGCTTCTCCAGATCCGCAACCCAGTCATCCATAACCTCGCCGAACGAACGCAAACCACGGCGACTGCCGGTTTTTGAATGGTCTGCGAGCTGGGTGAAAATACCCTGAATGGCCTCGTACTTCTGCGTAGCGCTCATGCCGTTGCGGGAATACAGCAGTTCAGTAGCTTCGGTCAGGCGGTTGATACCGTAGCGCTCCATTGCGGCTTCCCGGACTGATGCTGCGTAAGCCACGATGTTTGCAGCGCTGGGAGTGTTCTTGGCGATCTCCGCCAGGTAAGCAAAGCCACCTACCTGCTCCGCGAGCCCTTTGCCTTCAAGCGCGTCGAACAATGTCAGGCCATCGACTGGCTTGTTGTCGCGGAACATCTGGCGCATCTCGGCAAAGATCAGCTGGTGAGGTCGGCTGTAGAACGACTCAGGCTTGAGCATCGCCAGAACCTTCTGGACTCGCTCGCTGTTGTCATCATCCAGCAGCAGGCCACCGATAACGCTCTGCTCTGCTTCGAGGTTTTGTGGTACAGCCATGAATTCAGCGGTCATCACGATCCCCCTCGCGCACTTCGATGTAGAGCTTTTCGGTCAGGAACTTATCGAATTTCATGCGGCGCCAGGTCTTCCCGGATTTCTGGTCTGGTCGGTCTTCAAGCATCCAGCGACAGTTCTGAGCGATGTAGCGCAGATAGCTTCTGAAACCGTCCATATCCATCGGCTTACCGTCCAGGTTGCGGGCAATCTTGTTAGCCTTACCCCAGAATGTGCGGATCAGATTGCGTCGCTCATCAGTGAGGCATCTCCATCCCCTGGCTTCAGGCAGTTCGTCTTTCAGGCATTGCCACACTTCATCGCATGACAAACGAGACTTTTTCTCTTCAGCGGGTTTCTGGTCATTTGCGACATACTTACTACCGTTAGGTAGTAAGTTATTTAATATATTGTTATCTGTGGACACTGGCTGGACATCGGCTGGACACTCCACCTCCACAGGCATTGATATAACTGCGTTTGCGCTGGACACCGGCTGGACATCGGCTGGACAAAAATTTGACTGATATTCGTCATATTTGACCACTTTTAGAACAGTAAAACGGTTGTTCGATTTGGTGGTGATCATGCCCAGGTTCTGGAATTTACGGAGCAGTGATTTAACGCGATCAGCGGTCAAACCCGTTTCCATTGCCAGCGTGTTTCGCCCGGTAATGAACTCTCCGCGCTCGCAGATCACATCGCCGACATCAGTCGATACCAGTGTCTGTTCATGATTAGCGCGCAGGAGCAGGTGAACCCATAAATGAGCCGCCTCAGCGTCCTTGTAGAACGGCACATCCATAATTTTACGGTGCAGCAAGGCAAACCCCTTACCGTCATTCGTGCGCGGTTTCTGGAGCCTTCTGGCCTCTCTGGCTTCGGCTAAATTGGATACGTTACCCACGGCCACTCTCCTTACGTTTCAGTTCTTCCAGGATGGCGCGCATCTTCTCCGCCACAATCGGATTAACCGAGCGGATGAAGCGGTCGCGGGTTATGTTTTTATGTACAGCGGTATGGTAATAGCGTGGATTTTTTGCCATTATTCCTCCTGCAACTACTCTCGTTTTTGCACCTGAAAGCCGTTGGTGTTCCAGCACCGCGGCTTTTCCCCTTTCTACGTTCATGCTTCAAAATCTCCCTTCGCTCCATCCCTGTTCGAAATCAGGATGGCCAGCAGCAGCGACATGTTCGGTACCAGGTTCTCCCGCCACCGGCTGACTGTGGATTTGTTGATGCCAGCTACTTCGGCTATCCGGGCGGTACCCAGATCAGCGATTTGACGCTGCACCCAACTCTCAATTCGTCGTGCCTCCGCTTTGTTGCGTGTCGTTAAGGTTTCCATTTGCGATACTTCCTCTGATTTAATTGGTTATGCCGCGGTATTTCGCGGCGAGGCAAAAACCAGGCTCTCTTTGAGCACCGGATCCTGGCGGTGAAATTTTTTTGTGGCATCTTCGATAGCCGATGCCATTTCTGGTGATGCGCGACGATTTCCGTAAGCGATCTGGTCCAGATAACCTGGCGTTGTGTTTGCCAGTTTTGCGAGCTGCGCCCATTCGTCTGTAGTGGCGCCCTTACGCCAGCGATGCAGTTCAGTACTCATTGGTGTCTCCGGTTGAGTCGTTTGATTTGGAGTTTAGCGTTATGCTAAATACTACGCAAGCAACATTTAGCAATTTGCACATTTATCATTTTGCTAAAAGCAGTAACAATGCAGGGATGGAAAATAAAGAAATCAGAAAAGCCAACCTGGAAGCGCTGTATGAGAAGCGCCAGCACGAGTCTGGAATGACAAAGGCGCAGTTCGCCGAGCTCATCGAGACAAGTCCGGCTGCGCTTAGCCAGCTGCTGGGACCAAACCCTCATCGCAATATCGGCGATAAGATGGCTCGCAAAATTGAAAGTGCGCTTGATCTGCCTTTTGGTTGGATGGATGTTTTACACACCAGTGAAGAACCTTCGAACGTTGCATTTCGAGGACTGAACGAGACAAAAGGAAGTTATCCTGTAATCAGCTGGGTAAGCGCGGGGCAATGGATGGAAGCTGTAGAACCTTATCACCGAAGAGCGATAGATCGCTGGTATGACACGACTGTTGACTGCTCAGAAGATTCATTCTGGCTTGACGTTAAAGGGGATTCTATGACCTCCCCGGCCGGGCTGAGCATACCAGAGGGGGCAGCGATACTTATTGATCCTGAAGTCGAACCGCGCAACGGGAAGCTGGTCGTCGCGAAGCTTGAAGGCGATAACGAAGCGACCTTTAAGAAGCTTGTAATCGATGCCGGCAGACGCTTCCTTAAGCCTCTTAACCCCGCATATCCAATGATAGAGGTTAACGGCAACTGCAAAATTATCGGCGTTGTGGTTGATGCCAAGATACTGAACATCCCATAACCTCACGCAAATCCCGCTCAAGCCCGCCATCGCGCGGGCTTTTTTTCGCCCTAAATTCCTGCCCTGTAAATTTTTAATCGCTTATTAATCAATGCGCTAAATAAAACCCACCAATAATTTAGCATTTTGCTATTGCGCATAATTTAGCATCACGCTAAATTTACCCCATCGAAACGAAACATCGACAGCTGAGCGAAGTTAGCCAGCAGCGAAGTGGAGATTCGGTCAGTCGAACGGCGCGACAGTAAACCATGCGTCGGACCATAGGCGGGCTCAGGAAGAGCGGCAATTATGGCTAAACGATTTACCAGCAGCTCTTTGCGAGGAGCTGACGGTAAACAAAGAGAGGTGAATATGGGAAGCGAGTTAACGTTTCAGGATCGCACTGTAGTGCCATTTGATAACGGTGACGGGAAAATCTGGTTCACGACAGAAGCGCTGGCCGACCTTCTTGGTTATGCAAACGCCAATAAGGTTTCCAACATCTACAACCGCCACAAAGATGAGTTCACGGATAGTATGACTACCGTGACCAAAGTGAGGAAGGATGGGATAAACAATAGCTTACGTGAAGTTGAGATGCGTATTTTCTCTCCCCGAGGTGCGCACCTTATCGGCATGGTATCCCGTACCAAGGTCGCCAAAGACCTGCGTATCTGGATGCTCGACCTGGTAGAAAAAGAATCTGGCATTCAGATTGCCCCGTTGAATGTCACAGGACTTGCCAAACTTACCGGCCAGCAGATTCACGATCAGATCGCGTCATTCGACGAGTTGTCTTTCAAACATCGCGGACAAAAAGGCAGCGGGTTGCTCGCCCAGCGCAAGAAAGACAAAAAACGCGTTAAGGAAGCGACTCTCCTCGCGCTTCAGTTAACGCAGTTCAGCATCCCAGATCTTGGTGAATTCTCAGAAGGGATACCGGTATGAGCCCGCAGGAGTTCATTCACAAAAATATCACTTCCGAGCTGATAAGGCTGGGTTACGACGAGAACGCCGCGATGACTGGAGCTGACATGGCGGTGGATCATTACCGTCGCTGCTCTCAGGCAAGCCGTAAGGGGAGGATATTCGACGACTGCCTTTATATCGCTAAGCAGTGGGCTGGAAAGCACAAGTCCAAACAAAAATAAGCCGCCTAACCAGCGGCTTTTTTCATACCTCACCGTTCTCGATGAGTGCGGTTAGTTATGACAACCGGCGGCCATCCACCGCCCATTGAAACACTGAATAAATGCGTTGAAGTCTTGTATTAACCGTTCCGTTCGCCGCGATAAGGCCAAGAGGATTTATGAGCAACCCTATCACAGTAGGTTTTTCAGGCCTGACGAAGCGAATTTTCGCGGGTCGGTCAAAGCCAAGCAAATTGGCGCCCGGCGTTCGTGAGTTCACTGGTGAGAAATTTGATGTCACAGACGAGGCGCTATTTGCAGTGGCCCATCTTCTCGCGGTTCGTGATGACACCCTTATATTCCCGACAGCTGATGGGAAAGAGATTCACCTCCGCGCCGACATCAAAGAAAAGCGGGAGGCATCATGACAGTCACCCACAACGGCAAGCAGTACACCGCCAAAAAGCTCAACGATAACGAGTGGCAGCTTACGTCGGTATCGGCACCGCGCGACAAGCTGACGCTTAACCGCTGGCAGATGCATGTTGCTGGCCTCCTGAAAAAGGTTGAGGTGAAGGTATGATCAACCACTACGGCACCACCCCGCTCATTCGCCAGTGCGTCACGCCCGGCATGATGGCATTGCATGAAGGCCGCACCTATCGCGTCTCAGCAGTCATTCAGGAGCGCAAATGGGTTTACCTGCACACCGATGCAGAAATCATCCGCCTCAGTGACTGCGTGATTGACGTCCTTCTGGACGGTCACGGCAACCCTATCCAGCACTAACCACCCTATTCAACCGATCGGCCTGGCTTCTGCGGGCGGGATCTGCACATCCAAATTTCAGGAGAAACCATGAGCGAAGTAACGGATTTAGTCGTCATTGAGAAACAGAACGCAATGGCGGTATTCACCACCAAAGAGCAGCTCGACCCTATTATTGAGGCGATCGAGAAAGAAGCTCGCAGCCTTGTACCGGATGTGTCGACCCGCAAAGGCCGCGACGCGATCGCATCCATGGCGCATAAGGTTGCCCGCTCCAAAACCTATATCGACAACGCCGGCAAGGATCTGGTTGCCGAGCTTAAAGCCCTGCCGAAGCAGATCGACGAAAGCCGCCGCATTGTGCGTGAGCGGCTGGACGCGCTGAAGGATGAAGTACGGCGCCCGCTCACAGAATGGGAAGCCGAGCAGGAACGCATTAAGGCTGAAGAAGCCATGAACGCGATGCACGCCGAAGCGCTGGAGATGAACATCAGGTTCGATCAGGAGCTGGCTGCCAAGTTCGAAGCGGACCACGAAATGGCCCTGCTGATGAATAAGGATTTTGACCGTGACCGCGAAGAGCAGCGACGCCTGGCGGAACAGGCTCAACGTGAACGTGAAGAACGAATCAAGCAGGAAGCCGCTGACAAAGCCAAGCGCGAAGCCGAAGAGAGACATAAAGCTGAACTTGATGCTGCAGCGCGTCGCGAAGCTGAAGAGAAAGCTCGCGCTGATGCCGCTGAGCGTAAACGTAAAGAAGACGCTGACCGTGCAGAACGTGAGAAGCAGGACGCCATCGCAGAAGAAAAACGGAAAGCGCAGGAAGAAGCGGATCGCATCAAGCGTGAAGCTGAAGCGAAAGAAAAAGCCCGCCTGGCCGAAGAGCAGCGCAAAGCTGAAGAAGAAGCGCGCCGCGCCGCAGACAAAGAGCACCGCCGCACCGTCAACCGTCGCGTCATCGCCGACCTTATAGCTCAGGGCATCCCCGAAGAATTCGCGCAGAAAGCAATGCTGGCGCTCGCTGGCGGCAAAGTGCAGGACGCGCACATCAAATATTGAGGCAACCATGAACGCATACCTCACTTACGACCGCATCGAAGATCGGCGCTGGGCTGAACAGCAGCTCATCGACGAAAAAGAGAAGTGGATCGACGACCGGGCGAAAGAACTGATCGCCATGTTCCCGAAATATGCTCTGCAAATGAGTAGCCTGTTTCTCCCAAAAGAAGCGCAAATGGCACTAGTCGGTGAAAAGGCAGAGGAAGCCTATAACGACTATGTCACACGCATCTGTTACGACCGCGCCGAAGAAGAGTGGGATCGCCTTCATCCAATCTGCCCATTTTAAGGAGGGACTATGAGCTTAACCCTTGTTGATTTCGTCAAACAACAGGAGCCGCTTTTCATTAAGGCGGCCACAGACGAGCGGATGGTGTGGGCGAAGGAAAGTCAGTTCGCCATCCAGCTATTTCAGAACAACGACTACCTCGCGAAAGTCGCATTCCAAAACCAGACCAGCACGCAGAACGCAATCATCAACGTTGCGGCCATCGGCATTTCGCTAAACCCGGCTCAGAAGCTGGCTTACTTGGTACCGCGTAAAGGAGCTATTTGCCTCGACATTAGTTACATGGGCCTGATGCACATTGCGCAGCAGTCTGGCGCCATTAAATGGTGTCAGTCGGCAATTGTTCGCAGAAACGACCAGTTCCGGCGCGAAGGGCTCGATAAGCCGCCGATCCACATCTACAACGACTTTGATACTGAAGAGCAGCGCGGGGACATTGTAGGGGCGTATGTAACGGTAAAAACTGACGATGGTGATTACCTTACCCATACGATGCGCATCGATGCCATCTACTCCATCCGTGACCGGTCTGAAGCATGGAAGAAGTACAAATCTGACAACAGCAAGAAGTGTCCATGGGTCACCGATGAAGAGCAGATGATCCTAAAGACGGTCGTGAAGCAGGCAGCAAAATACTGGCCTCGACGTGAGCGCCTGGATGCCGCCATCGACCATGTTAATACCGAGGGTGAGGAAGGTATCAACTTCTCAGCAGAACGCCAGCCAGAACGCGATGTAACCCCAGCAGGGGACGAAATTATCAAGGAGATTAACGACGTCCTTATCGCAATGGATAAGACATGGGAAGAAAACCTGCTCCCAGTCTGTTCGCAAATTTTCCGTCGTGATATTCGCGATTCATCCGAGCTTACCCAAGCCGAGGCAGTTAAGGCCTTAGGCTTCCTCAAGAAGAAGGCGGCAGCATGACACCAGAAATTATCCTGGCCCGGACCGGCATAGATGTGTCCACCGTAGAGCAAGGTGATGAAGCATGGGCCAAATTAAGGCTCGGAGTTATTACTGCCTCTGACGCTCACAACGTCATTTCCAAGCCTCGATCTGGCAGCAAATGGACAGACATGAAAATGTCCTACTTCCACACCTTGCTCGCCGAGGTATGCACCGGTGTAGCGCCAGAGGTTAACGCCAAGGCGCTGGCCTGGGGCAAGCAGTACGAAGAAGACGCCCGCACCCTCTTCGAGTTCACCACTGACGTGAAAGTCACGGAGTCTCCGATCTTGTTCCGTGACGAGAGCATGCGCACCGCCTGCTCCCCTGACGGCCTGTGCAGTAACGGGTTCGGCCTTGAGCTTAAATGCCCTTTCACCTCCCGCGACTTCATGAAATTCCGCCTTGGCGGTTTCGAAGCCATCAAGTCTGCGTACATGGCCCAGGTGCAGTACAGCATGTGGGTGACCGGAAAAGACGCATGGTTCTTTGCAAACTACGACCCGCGCATGAAACGCGAAGGCATTCACCACGTCGTCGTTGAGCGGGATCCTCAGTACATGTCCGATTTCAACGAAATGGTGCCGGAGTTCATCGAGAAGATGGACGAGGCGCTGGCGGAGATCGGCTTCACGTTTGGCGAACAGTGGAGGTAACAATGGGAGCAAATCACTGGCAACCATGGGAAAACCTGTTCCTGCATGAAGTTGCCGGACAGATGCCCGTCTCATTGATTGCCGAAAAACTGGAGAGAAGTGAGCGCGCCGTTTACACACAGGCTGCTCGCCTCGATGTGAAATTCCCAGCCAACACCAACCTCAGGAAGTGGACCAAAGCAGAGTTGTTTCTGCTTGGCCGGTTCTCTCCCGAGGAAATCGCCGCGGCAACCGGCCGATCTATCCACTCCGTGCGCAGCAAGCGCAACTCACTTGCCCGATCGCCAGGAGGTAAATTCATGCCTGAATGGACTACCGAAGAGCTTGCGCTGCTGTGGCGACACTCAAACGCTGAAGTCGCAGAGATTACCGGCCGCTGCATTGAAGAGGTAGGAGATAAGCGGCTGCAAACCAATATTGAGCGTAATGGCTGGGATGTTAACGATCCGGAGCGGGAGGATGCATGACCGGAAAATACTCTCTTATCTACGCTGATCCGCCCTGGTCTTACGGCAACACCATCAGCAACGGCGCTGCCGCCGATCACTACTCAACCATGAAGCTAATCGACATTAAGCGCCTGCCGGTGTGGGAGCTTGCCGCCGAAAACGCCGTGCTGGCGATGTGGTACACCGGCACACATAACCAGGAGGCTATCGAACTGGCCGAGGCCTGGGGCTTTACCGTTCGCACGATGAAGGGCTTTACCTGGGTGAAGCTGAATCAGAACGCCGAGTTGCGCATCAACAAGGCGCTGGCCGAGGGTGAAGTCACCGACTTTTACGACTTCCTCGATCTGCTTAACGCCGAGACGCGCATGAACGGCGGCAATCACACCCGGGCCAATACAGAAGACCTGTTGATTGCCACCCGCGGTGCCGGTCTGGAAAGAAAGCGCGCCGGGATTAAGCAGGTGGTCTACAGCCCGCTCGGCGCGCATAGCGAAAAGCCGTGGGAAGTGCGCCACCGGCTGGAACTGCTTTACGGAGATGTTCCGCGCATTGAGCTTTTTAGCCGCAGCGAAGCGCCAGGCTGGCATCACTGGGGAAATCAGTGCGCCACCGCCGCAGTTGAATTGCTACCAGGCTGCGCCATCGACGTTGTGAAGACGGAGGCCGCATGACGCCAGCAAATGAAAACGCCATCCGCGCCGCCTGCCGCCGCTGCACCGAGGAAATCCAGCAGGCCATGCGCAAGAAGCCAAAGCCTAACTGGAACGAAACGGTGCCTCCCATCATCAACAAGCATCACAAGAAAATTGAAGCTCTGGGAGTTAGCCTCCTGGAATTCGTCGTATACACAGGTCGGCTTAATCGCCGCTTCGGAGTGGAATCGTGAGTTATTCAACAGTTATAAAAGTTTGGCCGGGCGAAAAGTCTGAAGAAGATGAAGAGCTCCGCAATGGCTGGGGAAGTGGCCCTGTCATCTGGAACGACATGGCGATGAAATATCTTGGTCTTCCGGCCCATCAGTACACGATGAAAATAGATAGTCTTTGGCCTTTGGCTAACCGCCTTGATATTCCATATCACCATCGCGCTGTTCTCGCTATGACATACGACCGCATGTATGTGAAGCGGGAGCATTACGCGCTGGCAGCAGATTGCATCCGCAAATACCTAACTGACTTCCCGGCTGATGATAGATATGTAAACCACTGGCCCCGCATTGCTGAAATTTTTGAAAGCTCACCTGAGTGCCCGGCTATTGGTTTATGGCTCACTTCGGTATGTGAAAACCCATTTCTTGGCGAGTGGGATGAAGAAATCGAAGATTACAAACAGCCTGATTGGTCTTGTTACTGGAGCCTTTTTGATGACCTTGACGCAAGCGAAAGTAGTGTCGCATGAAGGCACTCATCACCAAGGAGCTTAAGGCTCCCTTTTTATTGCTGGCGTTCACTTTCGATCGAATTAACCGACAGTTCCGGGAGTATTGACCATGGCCGACATCATCGATACCGCAGCAGAGATTGAAGAGCTTCAGCGTAACGCTGCCCTTTCCGCTCACCGCATCGACCGCAACGCCGTATCAGCTGAGCGTTGTGAAGAATGCGACGAGCCAATTCCCGAGCCGCGGCGCGCTGCCGTGCCCGGCTGCCAGACGTGCGCGGAGTGCCAGGAAAGAAAAGAACATGCGCTTAAACATATTCGATGATCAAGCTATGATGAGTACAGTTTTAATGATTTAAGGATATGAAATGACCGCCATGCCTGTGCAAACAACGCTGGATTTAACGGATGTTCTATCAAAATTTGTTGTTCCATTACTTGTAGCTGCGCTAGCAGCATATTTCTCTACCAAGTTTGCTTTGAATAAATTTTACAAAGAGAAGTGGTGGGAAAAACGATTGGAAGCGTTCACAGAAATCATCAATATTGCGTATCGGATTAAGATGAGCAATGACTACTTCCTCCGTTGCGAATATGCGCAAATGGAACCTGGTGAGTCTCGGTTCAAACCACATCCGAAAGACATTGAAGATAAGTTACGAACTGAGTATTGGCTTGATCTTCAAGAGCTTGAAAGGATAGCGCAGTTAGCTGACTTCACATTAACAAGCAAAGTTAAAAGCTTGCTCGATGCTTATGTTAATGCGAGAAAGAAAATGATGGATGATTGGCATGAGGATGCTATAGAAAGTTATGAAGCGTCAGAAAAGGATCTCACTCTCTCGGAAAAGTTGCTTAGCAATTTAGTCGCAGAAGCCAAGCGCGAATTAAAAATTAACTAAGCACTTAATCAAAATCTCTTAATATTCAACCCGCCATCGAGCGGGTTTCTTTTTGCCTGGAGACACCCATGAGCGAAATGACCTTAATCGTGCCCAACGACTGGGTAACCGAAGAAAAGCTCGTCGAGATTACCGGCCTTCGCCCGGGCACTATTGAGCGGGCCCGTAAAAAATGCTGGATGGTCGGGCGGGAATATCTGCATGTTTCCCCGGACGGCGTGCCGAAGAAAAACAGCGAATGCATGTACAACCGAAAGGCTGTTGACCAGTGGGTTGAGAGTCTGAAAAAGAAACAGCCAGGTGCGCGCCAATGAGGATCCGTTTATGCTTAGCGGGCTCTTGGACGTCAGGAGGGAACAATGGCTAAGTCAGCATACCCAACAGGCGTGGAGAACCACGGCGGTACGCTCCGCATATGGTTCATCTATAAAGGCAGCCGGGTGCGTGAAAGCCTCGGCGTGCCGGATACACCAAAAAACAGAAAGGTCGCTGGCGAGCTGCGCGCGTCGGTGTGCTTTTCGATTAAGACCGGCAACTTCAACTATGCCGCGCAGTTCCCAGACTCGCCTAACCTGAAAAGGTTTGGGGTGGAGAGCAAGGAAATCACCGTGGTGGAGCTGGCGAACAAGTGGCTTGAACTGAAGCGTATGGAGATCAGCACCAACGCGATGTCACGCTATACATCTATAGTGCGCAACATGGTGCCCAGGATAGGTGGGGACAGGCTGGTATCTGCGGTGACGCAAGAAGACCTGCTGTTTATCAGAAAGGAATTGCTGACCGGTTATCACACCCTGAAGGCAGGACAGAAAACGCCGGTTAAAGGCCGCTCTGTAAGAACGGTCAACAACTACATGAAGATCATGGGCGGGATGTTCAAATTTGCCGCTGACAGCGGGTATGTCCGGGTGAACCCGTTCACTGGGATCGCCATGCTTAAGCGATCACGATGCGAGCCTGACCCGCTGACGCGCGATGAGTTTGTCAGGTTGATTAACGCCTGCGCCCACCAGCAACTGAAAAACATGTGGTCTCTTGCCGTCTACACCGGTGTGCGCCACGGCGAACTCGTTTCGCTGGCCTGGGAAGATATCGACCTGAAAGCGGGCACAATGATGATCCGCCGGAACCACACGTTAACGAAGGAGTTCACCCTCCCGAAGACGGAGGCCGGGACGGACCGCATCATCAACCTTATTCAGCCAGCTATCGATGTGCTGAAGAGCCAGGCCGAATTAACACGCCTGGGTAAGCAGTATCAGGTTGAAGTGAAACTGCGCGAGTATGGCCGTACCGATGTGCATCCATGCACGTTCGTGTTCAACCCGCAGATCGCATCACGTAATGGCCGTGCCGGGCATCATTACGCAGTGGGGTCGATTAACCAGTCGTGGGAAGCGGCAATGCGACGCGCCGGGATTCGCTATCGCAGAGCATACCAGTCCCGACACACGTATGCATGCTGGTCGTTGGCTGCCGGTGCTAACCCGAACTTCATCGCGAAGCAAATGGGCCACACCGACGCGCAAATGGTTTACCGGGTGTACGGATCCTGGATGGCTGAAAATAACCAGGACCAGGTACTCATCCTCAACCAGAAATTAAGTGAGTTTGCCCCATCCATGCCACACGCTGTGGGATCGGATGATTATTAATTATAAATATCATTAGGTTAGGAAACCTAAACCTGCATGCCCATCACTTCCTGATACGCAGACACCAGCTTATTACGCACCTGGATCCCCATCTGCAGAGAGACCGAGGCTTTTTGTAAATCGGTCATCACATCATTCAGCGCCACGCCAGGTTCACCGAGGGTGAACTTCTCGGCCTGGGTACGCGCGGCGGTCTGGGTATCGCTGATACGGTCGAGCGCAGCATGCAGTTGCCCGGCAAAGCTGATGGTCGGCTGCTGTTCTGCCACATTCTGATTACGGGCCGTCATCGCGGTTGCCTGCAGCTGACTGATAACCCCTTCAATACCCTGTATAGCCATGACTCTCCCCTGGATGTTTTTTTACGCGGTCAAGACTAACAGCTTGTCAATAAGATAATGGCGGTAAATAGCGATAAAAAACCAGGTTATTTGGCCCATAGAAAATCACGAATCATCAAATAATGGCTGGGCCATCAATATGGAACTTTTGTCGTGTTTGCCGACCCGGGAGTCAGTTTTGTTTCTCTACACGAATAACGTAAACCACCAGGATTTAAGAGGTGCGCAATGAGTGCAGCAGCATCGACAGCGCCGCAGAATAAATCACTCGAGTGGATGAACCGCCTTCGCGCGAATCCTAAAATCCCGTTGATCGTGGCAGGCGCTGCCGCAATTGCGATCCTTGTAGCGATGGTGTTGTGGGCGAAAAGTCCTGATTACCGCACGCTTTACAGCAACCTTTCCGATCAGGATGGCGGCGCCATCGTCACCCAACTGACTCAAATGAACATCCCTTATCGCTTCGCCGATAACGGGGGTGCGCTTGAGGTACCGGCAGATAAAGTCCATGAACTCCGTCTGCGCCTGGCGCAGCAGGGCCTGCCGAAGGGCGGCGCGGTGGGTTTTGAATTGCTGGATCAGGAAAAGTTCGGTATCAGCCAGTTCAGCGAGCAGGTGAACTACCAGCGTGCGCTGGAAGGTGAGCTGGCCCGCACGATTGAAACATTAGGCCCGGTGAAGAGCGCCCGCGTGCACCTTGCCATGCCTAAACCGTCCCTGTTTGTCCGCGAACAGAAATCCCCGTCGGCTTCCGTTACTGTCAACCTTGAACCCGGCCGGGCGCTGGATGAAGGGCAAATCAGCGCGGTTACACATTTAGTTTCCAGCGCCGTCGCCGGTTTACCGCCGGGTAACGTCACGCTGGTTGACCAGAGTGGTCACCTGCTGACCCAAAGCAATACCGCCGGGCGCGATCTGAATGACGCGCAGCTGAAATATGCCGCCGATGTGGAAGCGCGCCTCCAGCGCCGCATCGAAGCGATCCTCGGCCCGGTTGTGGGTAACAGCAACGTCCATGCCCAGGTTACCGCGCAGATCGACTTCTCTAATAAAGAACAGACCGAAGAGCAGTACCGCCCGAACGGCGATCCGGCTCAGGCAGTGATGCGCTCTCGCCAGGTTAACGAAAACGAACAGGTTGGCGGTGCATACCCAGGCGGCGTGCCGGGCGCACTCTCTAACCAGCCTGCCCCGGCTAATGCGGCCCCTATTTCCACGCCGCCGGCTAATCAGCAGAACGGTCAGCAAAATCAGCAGACCACAACCTCGACGGCCAGCAATGCCGGTCCACGTACCAGCAGCCGTAACGAAACCACCAACTACGAAGTGGATCGGACTATCCGCCACACGAAACTGAACGTGGGTGATATCCAGCGTCTGTCGGTGGCCGTCGTGGTGAACTACAAAACGCTGCCGAATGGCAAACCGCTGCCGCTGACGGCAGAGCAGATGAAGCAGATCGAAGACCTGACCCGTGAAGCGATGGGTTACTCCGAGAAGCGTGGCGATAGCCTCAACGTGGTTAATTCACCGTTTAACCCGGTAGATGAGACCGGCGGTGAGCTGCCGTTCTGGCAACAGCAGGCGTTTATCGATCAGCTGATGTCTGCGGGCCGTTGGTTGCTGGTGCTGATTGTCGCCTGGCTGCTGTGGCGTAAGGGCGTTCGTCCTCAGTTGCAGCGTCGTGCAGAAGCCGAGAAAGCGGCTCGCGAACAGATGAACGCGCGTCAGGAAGTGGAAGAAGCGGTGGAAGTCCGCCTCAGCAAAGACGAACAGATGCAGCAGCGTCGTGCTAACCAGCGCATGGGTGCTGAGGTCATGAGCCAGCGCATTCGCGAAATGTCAGATAACGATCCGCGCGTCGTGGCGCTGGTCATCCGCCAGTGGATGGGTAACGAACATGAGTAATACGCTTACGGGCACCGATAAAAGCGTCATCCTGCTGATGACCATTGGCGAAGATCGTGCGGCTGAGGTGTTTAAACACCTCTCCCAGCGAGAAGTACAAATTCTGAGTGCGGCCATGGCCAACGTGCGTCAGATCTCCAACAAACAGCTGACCGAAGTGTTGTCGGAGTTTGAGCAGGAAGCCGAACAGTTTGCAGCGCTCAACGTCAACGCCAACGACTATCTGCGCTCCGTGCTGGTCAAGGCGCTGGGCGAAGAGCGTGCCGCCAGCCTGCTGGAGGACATTCTCGAAACGCGCGATACCGCCAGCGGGATCGAAACGCTCAACTTTATGGAGCCGCAGAGTGCCGCCGACCTTATTCGCGACGAGCACCCGCAGATTATCGCCACCATCCTGGTTCACCTCAAACGTGGTCAGGCGGCCGATATTCTGGCGCTGTTCGAAGAGCGCCTGCGTCACGATGTGATGCTGCGTATCGCCACCTTCGGCGGTGTCCAGCCAGCCGCGCTGGCGGAGCTGACCGAAGTGCTGAACAACCTGCTCGACGGCCAGAACCTCAAGCGCAGCAAAATGGGCGGCGTGAGAACGGCGGCGGAAATCATCAACCTGATGAAAACGCAGCAGGAAGAAGCCGTTATTACGGCGGTTCGCGAATTCGACGGCGAGCTGGCGCAGAAAATTATCGACGAGATGTTCCTGTTCGAAAACCTGGTCGAAGTGGACGACCGCAGCATCCAGCGCCTGCTCCAGGAAGTGGACTCCGAGTCGCTGCTCATCGCCCTCAAAGGTGCCGAACAGCCGCTGCGCGAGAAGTTCCTGCGCAACATGTCCCAGCGTGCGGCAGATATCCTGCGCGACGACCTTGCCAACCGTGGCCCGGTGCGTCTGTCTCAGGTGGAAAACGAACAGAAAGCGATCCTGCTCATCGTTCGTCGTCTGGCAGAAACCGGCGAGATGGTAATTGGCAGCGGAGACGACACCTATGTCTAATGAGCTGCCGTGGAAGCGCTGGACGCCTGACGATCTGGCCCCTGCCCTCTCTGAATTCACCCCGGCTGTAGTAGCGTCGCCCGAGGAGGGCGACACCGACGTCGAGGCGCCTGAACTGAGCGAAGAAGAACAGCGCACGCAGATGCTGGCGCAGTTACAAATGCAGGCGCATGAGCAGGGTTTTAATGCAGGTCTGAATGAAGGCCGACAGAAAGGCCATGACCAGGGTTATCAGGAAGGTCTGGCGAAAGGGTTAGAACAGGGTATTGAGCAGGCGCGCCAGCAGCAGGCGCCTCTCCATGCCCGTATGCAGCAGCTGGTCAGCGAGTTCCAGCACACCCTGGATGCGCTGGACAGCGTGATTGCTTCCCGGTTGATGCAGATGGCGCTGGAAGCGGCCCGTCAGGTAATTGGCCAGACCCCGGCGGTCGATAATTCAGCGCTGATCAAACAAATTCAGGGCCTGCTGCAGCAAGAGCCGTTGTTCAGCGGGAAACCGCAGCTGCGCGTTCATCCGGACGATCTCCAGCGCGTGGAAGAGAGTCTCGGTGCCACGCTGAGCCTGCACGGCTGGCGTCTGCGCGGTGACCCGTCGTTACATCACGGCGGATGCAAAGTCTCCGCCGATGAAGGCGATCTGGATGCCAGCGTCGCCACCCGCTGGCAGGAACTGTGCCGCCTGGCGGCACCGGGAGTCGTCTGATGACCGCACGCCTCACTCGCTGGCTCAACACGCTCGATAACTTTGAAACGAAGATGGCGCAACTGCCATCTGTTCGTCGTTATGGCCGCCTGACCCGCGCCACCGGTCTGGTGCTGGAAGCCACCGGCCTGCAGTTGCCTCTGGGGGCCACCTGCGTGATCGAGCGTCAGGATGGGCAGGAAACGCGAGAAGTGGAAAGCGAAGTGGTGGGCTTTAACGGCCAGCGTCTTTTCCTGATGCCGCTTGAAGAGGTGGAAGGCATTCTGCCCGGCGCGCGCGTCTATGCGAAAAACATCATCGGCGATGGTCTGCAAAGTGGTAAGCAACTCCCGCTCGGCCCTGCCCTGCTGGGCCGCGTGCTGGACGGCAGCGGTAAACCGCTCGACGGCCTTCCCGCCCCGGACACCACCGAAACCGGCGCGCTGATCACCCAACCGTTTAACCCCCTGCAGCGTACCCCGATCGAACATGTTCTTGATACCGGTGTGCGCCCGATCAACGCCCTGCTGACCGTCGGTCGCGGCCAGCGTATGGGTCTGTTCGCCGGTTCAGGGGTGGGTAAATCGGTCCTGCTCGGCATGATGGCTCGTTACACCCAGGCCGATGTGATCGTCGTGGGGCTGATCGGTGAACGTGGCCGCGAAGTTAAAGACTTCATTGAAAACATTCTGGGCGCGGAAGGCCGCGCCCGTTCGGTGGTCATCGCCGCCCCGGCGGATGTCTCCCCGTTGCTGCGTATGCAGGGTGCCGCATATGCCACCCGCATCGCCGAAGATTTCCGTGACCGCGGCCAGCACGTGCTGCTGATCATGGACTCTCTGACCCGTTACGCGATGGCGCAGCGTGAAATCGCGCTGGCCATCGGTGAGCCACCGGCCACCAAAGGCTATCCGCCGTCGGTCTTTGCCAAACTCCCGGCACTGGTTGAACGCGCAGGGAACGGCATTAGCGGCGGTGGCTCCATTACCGCGTTTTATACGGTGCTGACCGAAGGCGACGACCAGCAGGACCCGATTGCCGACTCTGCGCGTGCGATCCTCGACGGTCATATTGTGTTATCGCGTCGCCTGGCCGAAGCCGGACACTATCCGGCCATTGATATTGAAGCATCCATCAGCCGCGCAATGACGGCGCTGATTACCGAGAAGCACTACGCCCGCGTGCGTAACTTCAAACAACTGCTCTCCAGCTTCCAGCGCAACCGCGACCTGGTGAGCGTGGGGGCGTATGCCAAAGGTAGCGATCCCATGCTCGACAAAGCGATTAGCCTGTGGCCGCAGCTGGAGGCATTTTTGCAACAAGGCATATTTGAACGTGCCGACTGGGAAGATTCGATTCAGGCTCTGGAGCTGATTTTCCCGCAGGTGTAACACAGGTGGAGGGCGACGGTCATGGCGCAAAACAGCGCGTTATCAACGCTGAAAGATCTGGCTGAAAAAGAAGTTGATGATGCCGCATTGCAGCTTGGCGCAATGCGACGCGGGTGCCAGCAGGCTGAAGAGCAGTTGAAGATGTTAATCGACTATCAGCATGAGTATCGCACCAACCTCAATACCGATATGACACAGGGCATTGGAAGCCAGCGCTGGATTAACTATCAGCAGTTTATTCAGACGCTGGAGAAGGCGATAGAACAGCATCGCCAGCAGCTTCAGCAATGGACCCAAAAAGTCGACACCGCGCTGAATTTCTGGCGCGAGAAGAAGCAGCGACTGCAGGCCTGGCAGACCTTACAGGACCGGCAGATTGCCGCGGCGACGCTGGCGGAAAACCGCCAGGATCAGAAAAAAATGGATGAGTTTGCCCAGCGCGCATCAATGAGGAAACCGGAATGATCACACTGCAACAACTGCTGATGACCGACAGCGACCTGTCAGGCGGCATGCAAACGGGGAAAGGCACCGACGGTGCGCAAGACTTTCTTTCTCTGCTGGCGGGCGCGTTAACGGACGCCAGCGGTCAGGGCAAAGATGCGCCGCTGACGCTGGCCGACCTGAAGGCGGCTGGCAGCAAGCTGTCAAAGGTCGCGAAGGACGCCGGGGAAGAGTCCACCCTGCAGGCGAAAATTGCCGATCTGCTCGCGCGTCAATCCACGCAGGCTGGCGATGAAACGGCGCAGACGACGCCGCTGCAAACGCTGGTCTCCGGGCTGATGCCTGCCGCTAAGGGCGATGCCCTGAAGACGTTGACCACGGCGAATAGTGCCGATAACAGCAAAACCGAACTGAGCGAAGAAGAGCTGGCGGGCTTAAGCGCGCTGATGGCCATGCTGCCGCACCAGCAGACCTCCACGCCGGTCACGGCGAAAGGCGCGGGCAGTGAGGGGCTCAAAGCAACGTCAGCCCTGGCCGCCACGACGCTTACGCAAAACGGCACGTCTGCACACGCACTGGGCAGCGCCCTGACGGGTAAGGATAACGCGCAGCCGTCTTTCGCCGGGCAGGCGCAAAACGTTGATCCGTCCCTGCCGGCCAACGCACCGGCGACGCCAGCGCTCGCCGTCGCGGCCGAGAAACAGGATCTTGCCAGCGCGTCTTCGTCTTCAACACCAACCGCCACCCTGGCGCCGATTGTCTCCAGCCACGCCACCGCGCAGCCTGCCGCAACCGTTGCCACCGCACCGGTGTTGAGTCAGCCGCTCGGTACCCACGAATGGCAACAGAACCTGAGCCAGCACATCACGCTGTTTGCGAAGCAAGGACAGCAAACCGCAGAGTTGCGCCTGAACCCGGAAGATCTGGGCCAGGTGCACATTTCGCTGAAGCTGGATAATGACCAGGCGCAGCTGCAGATGGTCTCTGCACACGGCCACGTGCGTGCCGCACTGGAAGCCGCCCTGCCGGTACTGCGTACGTCACTGGCGGAAAACGGCATTCAGCTTACGCAGAGTAGCGTCAGCAGCGAGAGCTTTGCCGGGCAGCAGCAGTCTTCGTCCCAGCAGCAACAGCAGGCGTCGCGTTCCGGCCAACATGGCGGATTTACTGAAGAGAGCGATGAGTTGCTGCCGACCCCGGCAGCCCTGCAATCCGCTGCGAGCGGCAACCGCGCCGTAGACATCTTCGCCTAAACGCCAGAGGTAGCGTGATTATCCCCGTCTTTTCCACGCTTTGACGTCAGCCGGACACGGGATAATCACCATATTAAGCTGTACCGAAACAGGAAGCTCGTATCAGATGACTGACTCCGCGATCACCAAAAAAAGTAAGCGTTCCATCTGGATCCCGCTGCTGGTGTTAATCACGCTCGCCGCCTGCGCTACCGCGGGCTATAGTTACTGGCGCATGCAGCAGAAACCTTCTACTGCTGCGGCCAAAGCCGAACTGCCACCTCCGCCGGCACCGGTGTTCTTCCCGCTGGATACCTTCACCGTCAACCTCGGTGATGCGGATCGTGTGCTGTATGTCGGCATCACGCTGCGCCTGAAAGATGAAGCCACCCGTTCCCGACTGAACGATTACCTTCCGGAAGTGCGCAGCCGTCTGCTGCTGCTGTTCTCTCGTCAGGACGCTTCAACGCTTGCCACCGATGAAGGCAAGCAAAAACTGGTCGACGCTATTAAGCAAACGCTGGCGACCCCGCTGGTGAACGGCCAACCTAAGCAGGAAGTCACTGACGTTCTGTATACAGCCTTTATTCTGCGGTAACGACATGGGCGACAGTATTCTTTCTCAGGCAGAAATCGATGCGCTGCTCAACGGCGACAGCGATAAGAGTGATGATCCGCAACCGGGCATTGGCGGCGATAGCGATATTCGTCCCTATGACCCGAATACCCAGCGTCGCGTGGTACGTGAACGTCTGCAGGCGCTGGAGATCATTAACGAACGTTTTGCACGTCAGTTCCGTATGGGGCTGTTTAACCTGCTGCGTCGTAGCCCGGATATCACGGTCGGTGCGATCCGCATTCAGCCGTATCATGAGTTTGCCCGCAACCTGCCGGTGCCAACCAACCTTAACCTGATCCATCTGAAACCGCTGCGCGGCACAGGTCTGGTGGTGTTTTCCCCAAGCCTGGTGTTCATTGCGGTGGATAACCTGTTCGGCGGCGACGGGCGCTTCCCGACCAAAGTAGAAGGTCGTGAATTCACCCACACCGAACAGCGCGTCATTAACCGCATGCTGAAGCTGGCGCTGGAGTCATACAGCGACGCGTGGAAGGCCATTAACCCGCTGGAAGTGGAGTATGTGCGTTCTGAGATGCAGGTGAAATTTACCAACATCACCACCTCTCCGAACGACATCGTCGTCAACACGCCATTCCACGTGGAGATCGGTAACCTGACCGGCGAGTTCAACATCTGCCTGCCGTTCAGCATGATCGAACCGCTGCGCGAGCTGCTGGTCAACCCGCCGCTGGAGAACTCACGTCATGAAGATCAGAACTGGCGTGAAAACCTGGTGCGCCAGGTCCAGCATTCACAGCTTGAGCTGGTGGCGAGCTTTGCCGATATTCCGCTGCGGTTATCCCAGATCCTGAAATTACAACCCGGTGACGTTTTGCCGATAGAAAAACCCGACCGCATTATTGCCCATGTGGATGGTGTCCCCGTGCTGACAAGCCAGTACGGCACAATTAACGGCCAGTATGCGTTACGCGTTGAGCACTTGATCAACCCGATTTTGAATTCGCTGAATGAGGAACAGCCCAAATGAGTGACATGAACAATCCGTCCGATGAAAACAGCGGAGCACTGGACGATCTGTGGGCTGACGCGTTAAACGAGCAAAAAGCGACCCCGGCCAAAAGTGCAGCGGATGCCGTCTTCCAGCAGTTAGGCGGCGGTGATGTCAGCGGTACACTGCAGGACATCGACCTGATTATGGATATCCCGGTTAAGCTAACCGTTGAGCTGGGCCGCACCCGCATGACCATTAAAGAGCTGCTGCGTCTGACGCAGGGTTCCGTCGTGGCCCTCGACGGTCTGGCCGGTGAGCCGCTGGATATCCTGATCAACGGGTATCTGATTGCTCAGGGTGAAGTGGTGGTCGTGGCCGATAAATACGGCGTGCGTATCACCGACATCATTACCCCGTCTGAGCGCATGCGTCGTCTGAGCCGTTAAGAATGAAAACCCAGGCAACAGTATCACAACCTTCCGCCGTTCCCGGCTCACCGCTGCTCCAGGTGAGCGGTGCGTTGCTCGGTATTATTGCCTTTATTCTTATCGCCGCCTGGCTGGCGAAGCGTTTTGGCCTGGCGGGCAAAACCGCCGGGACGCGCGGTCTGAAGGTCAGCGCCAGTACAACACTGGGGCCACGCGAGCGCGTGGTCATCGTAGACGTTGAGGACGCTCGGCTGGTGCTGGGCGTCACCGCGTCAAACGTCAACGTTTTACATAAACTGCCGCCCGCCCCTGCTATCAGTGATGAGCGTGCAGAAGCCCCTGCGGATTTCCAGTCCGTCATGAAGAGTTTGCTTAAGCGTTCCGGGAGATCCTGATGCGCCGTGTGTTATCCCTGACGCTCGCGGGCGTTGGCCTGTTTGCTCCTGCGGTTTATGCGCAACTGCCCGGTCTGGTTTCAACCCCTCTGGCGGGCGGCGGACAAAGCTGGTCGCTCCCGGTTCAGACGCTGGTGTTCATCACCTCGCTGACCTTTATTCCGGCGATCCTGCTGATGATGACCAGCTTTACCCGCATCATCATTGTCTTTGGCCTGCTGCGAAACGCGCTGGGTACCCCTTCCGCGCCGCCGAACCAGGTGCTGCTGGGCCTGGCCCTGTTTTTAACCTTTTTTATTATGTCGCCGGTTATCGATAAGATTTATACCGACGCCTGGCAGCCGTTCAGTGAAGATAAAATCTCCATGCAGGAGGCGCTGGAGAAAGGCGCGCAGCCGCTCCGTGAATTCATGCTGCGCCAGACGCGCGAAGCGGATCTGGCCCTCTTTGCCCGCCTTTCCAACACCGGGGAGCTGCAGGGCCCGGAAGCCGTGCCGATGCGCATACTGCTGCCTGCGTACGTCACCAGCGAGCTGAAAACCGCCTTCCAGATTGGCTTTACCATCTTTATTCCGTTCCTGATTATCGACCTGGTGATCGCCAGCGTACTGATGGCGCTCGGTATGATGATGGTACCGCCAGCCACCATTGCCCTGCCCTTTAAGATCATGCTCTTTGTGCTGGTCGACGGCTGGCAGCTGCTGGTCAGTTCGCTGGCGCAGAGTTTCTACAGTTGAGGAGCGCGCAATGACGCCAGAATCGGTCATGATGATGGGCACGGAAGCGATGAAAATCGCAATTGCCGTTGCCGCGCCGCTGCTGCTTGTCGCCCTGGTGACCGGTCTGATCATCAGTATTCTGCAGGCCGCCACGCAGATTAACGAAATGACGCTCTCGTTCATTCCGAAAATCATCGCCGTGTTCGTGGCAATCATTGTTGCCGGGCCGTGGATGCTCAATCTGCTGCTGGACTACATGCGTAACCTGTTTACCAATCTGCCGTACATCATCGGCTGACGCGACGATGCTCCATTTTACCAGCGACCAGTGGATTCAGTGGCTTGGGGTCTATTTCTGGCCCATGCTGCGCATCCTGGCGCTGATCACTACCGCCCCGATCCTGAGCGAGAAAGCGATCCCGAAGCGGGTCAAAGTGGGGCTGGGCATCATCATCACCTTCATCGTTGCCCCTTCCCTGCCTCCGGTGAATATTCCGATCTTCTCGGCCAATGCGGTATGGGTGGCGTTGCAGCAAATTCTGATTGGCGTGGCGGTTGGTTTTACCATGCAGCTGGCCTTTGCGGCCGTGCGCACCGCCGGGGAACTGATCGGCCTGCAGATGGGGCTATCGTTCGCCACGTTTGTTGACCCCGGCAGCCACCTCAACATGCCGGTGCTGGCGCGCATTATCGATATGCTGGCGATGCTGCTTTTCCTGTCGTTTAACGGCCATCTGTGGCTCATCTCCATGCTGGTGGACACCTTCCACACGCTGCCCATTGGGGAAAACCCGGTTAACAGCAATGCGTTCCTGGCACTCACCCGCGCCGCAGGGCTGGTGTTCCTCAACGGATTGATGCTGGCGCTGCCGATCATTACCCTGCTTCTGACCGTGAACCTGGCGTTGGGTTTACTCAACCGCATGGCCCCGCAGCTGTCGGTGTTCGTCATTGGTTTTCCGCTGACGCTGACGGTGGGAATTTTATTAATGTCATTGCTAATGCCACTTATCGCCCCCTTCTGTGAGCATTTATTCGGCGAGATATTCAACCTTTTAGCGGATATTGTCAGCGAGCTGCCACGTAAATAATAGTCCTTACAGTTGACATTGTCTTTCTGAGGATATTCCTAAAATAAAACATGAAAAACATCTTCCAGGATATATCTGACGCGGTTTAATTGTTTCTAACCACCTCACAATACTTAATATTTACTTTACTTTAAGATGATTCCTGGCAAATTATACGTAACTTTACGGGATAGTGAGTCCGCCTGAAAGTCTTTGTCATGCTCACAGGTTTATTAATTTTTTCCATCCCGTATGGCTGTTTATGAGCTCTCAGGCAGATGGTGAATTATCGTTACGCATTGAGTGAGGGTATGCCATGTCAACGATCATTATGGATTTATGCAGCTACACCCGGCTAGGGTTAACCGGGTATCTGGCAAGCAGAGGGGTAAGAAAGAGAGACATCAACGACGCACACACCGTTGAGGAGCTCGCAGCCGCTTGTGATGAACTCAAACCAGGCGTGGTGTTTATTAATGAGGACTGTTTCATTCACGATCCAGCCAACAGTCAGCACATTAAGCAAATCATTAATCAGCATCCTAAAACCCTGTTTATTGTTTTTATGGCGATCGCAAATATCCATTTCGATGAGTATTTGTTGGTCCGTAAAAATTTATTGATCAGTTCTAAATCGATAAAACCAGAGTCGCTGGATGACATTCTGGGGGATTATTTGAATAAGGAAGTTAAGAATGTAGGAGCGGTTAACTTACCCACCCTATCATTAAGCAGAACTGAATCAAGCATGCTGCGAATGTGGATGGCCGGGCAAGGAACGATTCAAATTTCAGACCAGATGAATATTAAAGCGAAAACCGTTTCGTCACATAAAGGAAATATTAAAAGGAAGATTAAAACCCATAATAAGCAAGTGATCTACCACGTTGTCCGCCTGACCGATAATGTGACGAACGGGATTTTCGTCAACATGCGTTAGTTGCATAAGACCTTGAGTACCCTACACGATCTCTGGCCTGGCCAGAGATTTTTGCTTTTACGGGCGCTGTCGGGCATGCACCCGGGCACCCGACGCTGTATTACTCCGCTTTCTCCACAAAGATGCCATCCGGATGCCCCAGTTCGTTAAAGAACCAGATGCCGAGCGGGTAGTCTTCCAGTGATACCAGATACATTGTACCTTCACTAAACTCTTCAATTGCCAGTACCACCCCCGGGCGGCGCGGTCCACCGTCCGTTTTGACAGTAACCCGATCGTTAACCTTCATACGTTCCTCCTGTGGTTTTGAGCCAGTGTAGAACAAAACGCAAAATCACACATCGCCACGGCGCGCGAATGGCGTTTTTGTGTTCAGTCTATAATCAATGTTGGACACGGTTGAATGAGGACCCCGAAATGAAGACCGATAAAGAGTACAGCGACACCATCAAACGCGAGGTCGAAGTGGATGTCGATGCCCTGTTGGCCGCCATCAATGAGATCAGTGAGTCAGAAGTTCGTCGTACGGATGACAACTCTGACCGGGTCATCGTCAACGGAAGGGATTATCACACCTACCGTGAACTGGCCGAGGCCTTCGAGCTTGATATCCATGACTTTAGCGTGTCTGAAGCGAATCGTTAGGACGAAAAAAATCCCGGTCATGGGGATGGCCGGGATCAAACTTGCTTATGCAAGAAGCACTTGAAAATTCGTTACACCAGGAAATCTGATGTAGCTGAAACACTATCCTCAACGATTTTGCCTGACAAGCATATATTCTCATGGCGAATATTATATTTTCTAAACGTGAATTTTTGTTATGAGCAGCAAGGTACGTCGAATGCGGGTTTGGCGGGATCGGTTCCGCGCGTTTCCCTTCCGACAGTCCTATTTTTTTAGGAAAATTCTTAGATGAGGCGCTATTCGCAATCGGGATCTGCACGACCTTCCCTGCAGGACAGCCTGCTGGTTTTTTCCGACCTGGATGGTTCGTTGCTGGATATTCATACCTACGCCTGGCAGCCGGCAATGCCCTGGCTGGATAAGCTGCAGGATTTTCAGGTACCGCTCATTCTGTGCAGCAGCAAAACCGCAGCGGAGATGCAGGATATTCAGCAGGATCTGGGCCTCGAGGGGTTACCCTTTATTGCCGAAAACGGCGCAGTCATCCAACCCGATGTGCGATGGGAAAAGACTCAGCGCCAGATCAGGGGAATGACCCACCGTGACATTCGCTCGTACATCGAGCAAATCCGCCTGCAGGCAGGGTATAAATTCACCACCTTTGACGATGTCGATGACCGGGTGATCGGCGAATGGACGGGGCTGAGCCGCTATCGTTCCACGCTTGCGCGTAAACATGAAGCCTCTGTCACGCTCATCTGGCGCGACACCGATGAGAAAATGGTGCAGTTTGAAGAGGAGCTGGCGCAGCGCGGTCTGAAATGCCTGCAGGGTGCCCGCTTCTGGCACATTCTGGACGCCCGCTGCGGAAAGGACGTGGCGGTGAACTGGCTCATTGCGCAGTATCGCGAACAGGAAGGCATCATGCCCACGACGCTCGGGCTGGGCGATGGTCCGAATGATGCGCCCCTGCTCGACAGCGTCGACTTCGCGGTAGTGATCAAGGGCATTAACCGCCAGGGCATCACGCTGCGCGACGATAACCCTGCCCGGGTGTATCACACGCAGCAAGCAGGACCGGCGGGCTGGCATGAAGGGCTGGATCACTTCTTGTCCTGATCGTCCCACACCACCTGGTTGCGGCCGCGCTGTTTTGCCAGATACAGCCGGGCATCAGCTATCGACTGCAGTTGTTCGAAGTCGTAATTCCCCTTCTCCTGCGCGCAGCTGACCCCCATCGACGCGCTGATACGCAACGTCGTGCTCTTTTTCACCAGGATCTCTTTGCTGTCGATGCGTGAGCGAATACGTTCCGCCACCGCTCTCGCCTCCTCCAGCCCGATCCCCGGCAGGACCACGCAAAACTCTTCCCCGCCCACGCGCCCGGCAACGTCGTTCTTACGCAGGGCGCTGGCAATCAGCCCCGCCGCATGAGACAGCACCTTATCTCCGGCCTGATGGCCGAAGCGGTCATTGATGCTTTTAAAATTATCGAGATCGATCTGCACCACCGAGAACGGCAGCGACTGCGCCTGACATTGCGCGGCCAGCGCTTTTGCCCGCTCGAACAGCGCCCCACGGTTATGGAGGCGGGTGAGCGGATCGTGCCAGGCCTGCCACTGCAACGAGTGCTGGAGCGTGTACATGTTGCTGACCATCCGGCGGATCACCAGCCAGGAGATCAGCAGCATGGCGGTGAAGAGCGCCCACAGGAGCGCCAGCACGATACTGATGCTGCCGAAGTCGCCTTTTACGCCTTCATGCAGGGTATGGACCCGCAGGATAACCCCGTCAAAATGGTCGAGCCGCTCCCAGCTGACAAAACGGCTGCCAAGCCGGATCCCGCCGCCGGTATCGCTCTCAATGGCATGAGCAATCTGCGCCGTTTCACGCTCATCAAAATGGTTGGCCTCGCTTGTGGACGCTTCAGAAGAGGCAATCATATTGAGTCGGGTATCATACAGCTGATATTCGCCCTCGGCGTGGTCATCCGTCGCGTCGGCCAGCAGACGTTTCATGGTATTGAGAGAAAAATCCATCGCCACCACGCCGTACCAGTAATGGTCAAAATAGATGGGTACGCTGGCGGTGATCATGCGCTCGTTGCCGGTCCAGGTTGACGGTGTGGAGATAAACCACAGTACCGCGCGCGCACGGTTATTACGTTCCGTTTGCTGCGTAAACCAGGGCTGGGTCACCAGATGGTAATAGCGCGGGATGATATCGGCGCTCTGTGCAGGCGTATCCGTGGAGAGGTAAAACCCGGCCCGGGAGACATAGACTACCCGCTCTTCGCTGCGCATGACCGGAGAGGCCAGCCTGAGCAAATACCCCACTTCAAGCGCAGCAGACACTTCATTATCGAGAAGTTCATTGTCGCGATTGAGGAGCGTGGTTTTTTCAACAAAAGCATCCGATACGCCGTTGATGGGCAGCGTACGTTTTTTATCCACAGCCAGCTGCCAGAAAGGACGCGTCCGGTCTGCATTGAAGCGTGTCACCGCAGCACGCAGGACATCAAACGCCAGCGGTGTCTGGAGCGCATCGCGCATGCTCTGGCGGAAAAACAGCAGTTTGTCCACGCTGAACTGAAGCTGTCTGTCCAGCGACGTGGCCACCGTTTCCAGATGGTTGCGCTGGCTTGAGATATAGGCATCTTCCAGCACCACCACTTCACGCCAGGTGAGGAGGGTCGAAAAAACCAGTACCACCAGAAAACAGAGATTAACAATCGCACCTGGATTGCTACGCTTATGCAGCCATTGCAGAAAAGTTCGTCTTACAACAAAGGTATCACGCTGCACACATACTCCCTGATCGCTTCCTTACACCCGATACTTGATATAAAAACGCCCGGCAAGGCCGGGCGTTAAGTGATTAAGCCTTGTCACGCTTTTGCCGCCCGTCACCCGGCTGAAGCTCATCTTCACGAAACGCTTCCCGCTTGATGCTGTAACCGTCATGCCACCGACACTCCACCATTCCGCTGGAATAGCCGGTGACAATCATACGTGGGCCGCCCTTCTTAGGCTTAACTTCATCACTGACCAAAAAGACCATACCTGCCTCCTGTATCAGGGTGAAACTGTTTCAATTTAGACGAGGAATGGCCTTTTTGCATCCTGGCGCGGGTAACAATTAGTGCGCCGTACCGCGCAGCTTTTCAACCAGCTTCACTACGGCGACCACGATACTGCCCACAATAAAGCCCAGCACCAGATTAAGCAGCGTAGGCAAAATGGCCGCCACCACGGCGCCCTGCTGTGCAGCAAAATGTTCTATCGCATGGTGCAGCGGCGCAATACCATGTACCACAATCCCACCGCCGACAAGGAACATCGCCAGCGTCCCCACCACGGAAAGACTCTTCATCAACCACGGGGCGAGCACCAGCAGGCTTTTACCAATCCCTTTAGCTACCGCGCTCGATTTCTCTTCCAGCCAGAGGCCAATGTCGTCGAGTTTAACGATAAGCCCTACCAGGCCGTAAACCCCCACCGTCACCAGAATGGCGATCCCGGAGAGGATCAGCACCTGATTCAGCAGCGGCGATTCAGACACGATACCCAGCGTAATAGCCACAATCTCCGCCGACAGAATAAAGTCGGTACGAACGGCGCCCTTGATTTTATCGCGTTCGAAAGTTTTTGGATCCTGCGCCGCCAGCGCTTCCAGACGCTGCTGGCGCATTTCTGGCGTGTCGTGCTTCTTCCTCGCGGCGAAGGAGTGCAGCACCTTCTCTACCCCTTCAAAGCATAAAAATGCGCCGCCAATCATCAGCAGCGGCGTAATCGCCCAGGGGATAAAGGCGCTGATCAGCAGCGCCAGCGGCACCAGAATCACCTTGTTGAGGAATGAGCCTTTCGCCACGCCCCATACTACCGGCAACTCGCGGTTAGCCCGCACCCCGCTTACCTGTTGCGCATTTAGCGATAAATCATCCCCCAGAACCCCTGCTGTTTTCTTCGCCGCCAGTTTTCCCATAACGGAAATATCGTCCAGCAAGGTGGCAATATCGTCCAGCAATGTTAATAAGCTACTTCCCGCCAAAATGACTATCCTTCTTTTTTTGCTAATTAAGTGAATAGTATGGAACAAAACCGCACACCCGGAAACAGGCACATTGCGTCAACAAAAATTTCACAGCAACTACACAATTAAAGGGCTCGCCAGCCCGGTAGTTTTGGCGTTTACTATGAGCGAACTTTTTATTTCGTCGTGAGGGACTATGCGTTTTCGGCACTTACTACCGCTCATCGGGGCGCTCTTTTCGCTGTATATCATCTGGGGGTCAACCTACTTCGTCATTCGCATTGGGGTGGAAAACTGGCCTCCGCTGATGATGGCGGGTATCCGTTTTCTCTCGGCTGGCGTCCTGCTGATGGCCTTCCTGCTGCTGCGCGGACATAAACTCCCCCCGCTGCGCCCGATGCTGAATGCGGCGCTGATTGGCCTGCTGCTGCTGGCCGTGGGCAACGGCTTTGTCACGGTTGCTGAACATCAGAACGTGCCCTCCGGTATCGCCGCGGTAGTGGTCGCCACTGTCCCGCTGTTCACGCTCTGCTTTAGCCGTCTTTTCGGCATTCGCACCCGCAAGCTGGAATGGCTGGGGATTGGAATTGGGCTCGCCGGGATCATTCTGCTCAACAGCGGCGGCAACCTGAGCGGTAACCCGTGGGGGGCCGTGATTATCCTTATCGGATCCATGAGCTGGGCGTTTGGCTCCGTCTATGGTTCGCGTATTGAGCTGCCGTCCGGCATGATGGCGGGCGCTATTGAGATGCTTGCCGCAGGCATTGTGCTGCTGATTGCCTCCACGCTGACGGGCGAAACGCTGACAACCATGCCGGATCTGTCTGGCTTCCTCGCCGTGGGTTATCTGGCTCTGTTTGGCTCCATCATTGCCATTAATGCGTACATGTTCCTTATCCGCAACGTCTCTCCGGCGGTCGCCACCAGCTACGCCTACGTTAACCCGGTGGTGGCCGTGCTGCTGGGAACGGGACTCGGCGGTGAAACGCTGTCGCCGGTTGAATGGCTGGCGTTGGGCGTGATTGTGTTTGCCGTGGTGCTGGTCACGCTGGGGAAATACCTGCTGCCCGCTAAGCCTGAGGTGGTGCCGTGTCAGGTGGAGAAACCGTAAACGGATGAATACCCTGAGTGTCGATCTGCGCGGTCTGACCGCCGCCGCAGATCCACTCTTCCAGCCGTTCGGTCAGATCCCGATCGTTCAGCTTCAGTCTGCCGCGTAGCGCACACTCCCACACCACCAGCACCCGCCATCCCTGTTCGACAAGCGTGGCGATATCCCGCCGATCGCGCTGGACGTTTTTGCCAATCTTCTCCAGCCAGAAATCGGTGCGCGTCGCCGGGACTTTAAACAGGTAGCAGTCGTGACGGTGCCAGAAGCAGCCGTGGGTAAAGATAATGCACTCATAGGCATCAATGACGAAATCAGGACGCCCGGCAAGTGCGGCATCCTGCACCCGAAAGTCAAAGCCTGCCTCAGTCAGTAGCCCGGCGAGGCGTTTCTCAATCGCCGTATCACGCGTGCCGATGGCACGCATGTTTTTACTGCGCGTCGCCTTATTGTGCACATCCGTCATTGACGGCCTCACTCTGGCGCAGGGCAACCGCCTGTTTAATGCGTGAGGACAGCAGTTTCGCCACCGCCGCAAAGGCGGGCACCACCACCGAGTTGCCAAACTGTCGGTAGGCCTGCGTATCAGAGACCGGAATGCGGAAGCTGTAACCCTGCGGCGTCTCAAACCCCATCAGCCGCGCGCACTCGCGTGGGGTTAAGCGACGTGGACGATGACGCTGATTCTCAGGGTTATCAAAGTCTTTCTCGCCCAGCGCTTTGTCCCAGCCACGATCGATCAGGATCTCCGCACCGTCTTTGTAATAGCGCGCGGACAGGGTACGGGTGACACAGTGCGGATCGTTCGGGTTGACCAGGCCAAAACCAAAACCGTTGCCTTTTGCCTGATGCTTTTTGGCATAGCGATAGAGGTACTTCCACAGCACCGGGGTGAGGATAAATTTCGCGTCGACGGCGGGCTCCAGAAGATCGGCGACGGACGGACGGCGCGCCGGATAGAGCGACGGGATATCCCGCAGGGTAAAATCACCTTTCAGGTTGAGATCGCGGCGGAACCCGACCAGCACAATACGTTCCCGGTGCTGGGGCAGGAAGTATTTCCCGTCAATGATTTTCGGATCATCGGCACCCATATCCTGGGAATCCGCCACGTCGTAGCCCAGCTCATCCAGCGTCTGCATAATAATGCGGAAGGTTTTACCGCCGTCATGACTCTTTAAATTCTTGACGTTTTCCAGCACAAAAATGGCCGGACGGCGGGCATCGATAATACGGGCGACATCAAAAAACAGGGTTCCCTGCGTATCGCAGGCAAAACCGTGGGCACGCCCGAGGGCATTTTTCTTCGATACCCCGGCAAGCGAGAATGGCTGGCACGGGAAGCCCGCCAGCAGTACGTCATGCGCCGGGATGTTCTGGCGAATATGCTCTGCCGCCTCTTCATCGCTCACGCCGCTTTTATGGCTCAGCGTGACATCGCGGATATCCGCGTTGAACTGATGCGCCTCCGGGTCACAATACCAGTTAGCTTTATAGGTGCGGACAGCATGTTTATTCCACTCGCTGGTGAAGACGCACTGTCCGCCGATGGCTTCAAATCCGTGTCGAATGCCCCCGATACCGGCAAACAGATCGATAAAGCGGAAGGCATAATGGGGATGGGCGGCGGAAGGACGCGGAAGCAATGTTTGCAGATAACGAAACTCGTCGTCGCTCAGGCGATGCCCTGCCCGCTCGCTGGTGATAAGTCTCTTAATGATTGCCGGGCTCCAGTGGCCCTCACCGTGTGCCATGAGCTGGCTGGCGAGGGTTTTGGCATCATAGATATCCAGCAGCTGGCGCAGCAGCGCCTGCACCGTTGCCGTTGATTTCTCAGCCTGCTCAGGTGCGGGCTCACTCACTGATCGATTTTCCTGCATTCTTTTAACCGGACAATAAAGACTGGAAACAGATTACCACAGTTCAACGGTGCAAACTGCGACGGAAGCGGCTCAGTACCTGGCTATCCAGCCCCAGGCAGTCACCCTGTAATTCGGCACTCAGTTTTGCCATAAACTGGATGAGAAAATCGGCGTTGTGGCGTGCCAGCTCGCGCCCCATTTCTGTTTGCATTGTATCAGGCAGGCGCAGCAGCTTGGTCTGAAAATGGTCGAGGGCAAACGCCCGGTCATCAGGGGTTCGCGCGTCAGCAAAGGGATCGTGTGCGTCAAAAAGCGGCACGCCCAGCGCCCCAGAAACGGCAAACACGCGCGCCAGGCCAATCGCCCCTAACGCTTCCAGCCGGTCAGCGTCCTGCACAATTTTCGCTTCCAGACTCTGCGGCGCGATCCCGGCGCTGAAGCTGTGCGCCTCAATAGCATGCGCCACGGCGTCATAATGCGCGGGGGGAAAGTCCGGGAAGGAGCGATGCAGGATCTCACGCGTTTTACGCGCTGCCAGCCGGGATGACTGGCCGCGTTCAGGATGGTTTTTCGGCAGGCTGACAATATCGTGAAAATAGCAGGCGGTCAGGATCACCAGCGGCTCGACCGCCTGGTTAGCCATGATTTTTTGCGCCGTCATCCAGACGCGACGAAAATGGGAAATATCATGCGCGGTGTCGTCGGTGGTATGGTTTTCCCCGAGCCAGCGCTCAAAATGTTGCTGCCACTGCGTAAGTTCCATCATCACGTCCTGTTGTTAAAATGGTTACAATAGCAACTTTCCCGGACGCTATCACGAGTTGTCCTGACGGGGACGGGTGTACCACGCAATCCCACCCAGGATCAGGCCGACCGTGCCCAGCACCAGAAACCCCAGCAATGCCCCAAGCCATTTGCCGCTGGTCGACCCCAAATCCCCCTCCACTGCCGCATTCGGCAGCGACGGTATTTTACTGATCACCCAAACATACCGGGCCATCGTCCAGACAAAGTAACCGCAAAAAGCATAAAACACCCACAGGGCCAGTTTGCCTCCCAGGCTGCGTTCGATTTTTCGTTCCATCTTTCACTCCACGGTCACCGCCGTACCGTTTGCACATGCTTACTCTGTTTTTGTGATAATCGTCACATTTTGGCATTAAACCCTGTGCTGTGTGAAGGTTTCTGACGCTCAGTTTGCCTTAAGTTGATCCTGGGCAAGGTTACAGAAGAGGACGACTGGTGAGTGTTTAATTCGGAGAATTATAATTAAGGCTAATAATAGAATTTATAAAATAACCACGAAAAATACTTAACAATAATTAACCAATATATATTTCAAATTATAATTCACGAGAAAAATAAAGCGACACTTAGAAATATTTAGTAATATTTTTACCCATTTAATTACATTTATTATTGAACTTAAACTCCCTCTCCTGGAATAGTATCGACGCTGTAGTTGCGGAGCGTGATTACATATATTCATATAAATTATCTCTAAAGGGAATATATAATAAAAAGAAAAGTATTGGCCATTCTTGTACCCGCGTTATTAATGGCTGGCGCAGCAAATGCCGCTGAGATTTATAACAAAGACGGTAATAAACTTGATTTCTATGGAAAGATGGTTGGTGAACGCATCTGGTCCAACACTGATGAAAGCAACAGTGAAAATGAAGATACGTCATATGCCCGTTTTGGCGTAAAAGGCGAAACGCAAATTAATAGTCAACTGACCGGTTACGGCCAGTTTGAATACAACATTGAAGCCAGCAAGCCTGAAGGTGAGCAGGACGAAAGTACACGTCTGGCCTTTGCAGGTCTGAAATTCGCAGACTACGGTTCATTCGATTATGGCCGCAATTACGGCGTGGCTTATGACGGCGCGGCGTATACCGATATGCTGGTTGAATGGGGTGGCGACTCATGGGCTGCCACAGATAACTTTATGACTCAGCGTACCAATGGCGTTGCGACCTACCGTAACACCGATTTCTTCGGTATGGTTGAAGGTCTTAACTTTGCTGTTCAGTACCAGGGTAAAAACGATAACCGCAATGAATTCAAAGCAAATGGTGATGGTTACAGCATGTCTGTGAATTATAACCTTGATGGCTTTGGTTTCGTTGGCGTCTACGGTAAATCCGATCGTACCGATGAGCAATCTGCTGACGGTTATGGCGATACGGCGGAAGTTTGGTCTCTGTCTGCTAAATATGATGCAAACAACGTTTATGCTGCGGTGATGTACGGTGAAACCCGTAATATGACTAAAGTTGGATATAACGCCTTCGCCAATAAGACCCAAAACGTTGAAGCCGTTGTTCAGTATCAATTCGACTTTGGTCTGCGTCCATCCCTGGGCTATGTATATTCACAGGGTAAAGATCTGTATGCCCGTAATGGCTATAAAGCCGACATTCCGCAGCTAATTTAGGAATAAACTACCTCATAGAGTCTACCGAGTAA
>NZ_JACASJ010000049.1:0-35030 GCF_013391025.1 Enterobacter sp. SECR19-1250
TTTAATCAGCGAGTCAGCTTGGGAAGAAATGACCTGCTTATTCGCACCTTCCTTAGCATTTCGTCACTACAACCCGGATGAGCTGGTGCTGGGTAAGCGCATGGAAGATCATCTGCGCTTTGCCGCCTGTTACTGGCATACCTTCTGCTGGAACGGCGCCGATATGTTCGGTGTGGGTTCCTTTGACCGCCCGTGGCAACAGCCGGGAGAGGCTATCGAGCTGGCGAAGCGCAAAGCGGATGTGGCATTTGAATTCTTCCACAAGCTGAACGTGCCGTATTACTGCTTCCATGACGTGGATGTGTCGCCGGAAGGCGCATCGCTGAAAGAGTACCTGAACAACTTTGCGCAGATGGTGGATGTGCTGGCGGCGAAGCAGCAGCAAAGTGGCGTGAAGCTGCTGTGGGGCACGGCTAACTGCTTCACGAACCCTCGCTATGGTGCCGGGGCAGCAACTAACCCGGATCCAGAAGTATTTAGCTGGGCGGCCACGCAGGTCGTGACCGCAATGAACGCCACGCATCAGTTGGGCGGCGAGAACTATGTTCTGTGGGGCGGACGTGAGGGTTATGAAACCCTGCTGAATACCGATCTGCGTCAGGAGCGCGAGCAGATTGGCCGCTTCATGCAGATGGTGGTTGAGCATAAGCATAAAATCGGTTTCCGCGGCACGCTGCTGATTGAACCGAAGCCACAGGAACCAACCAAGCATCAGTACGATTACGACGTCGCGACCGTGTACGGCTTCCTGAAGCAGTTCGGCCTGGAAAAAGAGATTAAAGTTAACATTGAAGCCAACCATGCCACCCTGGCGGGTCACTCTTTCCATCACGAAATTGCGTCTGCCATTGCGCTGGGCATCTTCGGCTCGGTCGATGCTAACCGTGGTGATGCGCAGCTGGGCTGGGATACCGACCAGTTCCCGAACAGCGTGGAAGAGAATGCGCTGGTGATGTATGAAATCATCAAAGCGGGTGGTTTCACTACCGGCGGCCTGAACTTTGACGCCAAAGTGCGTCGTCAGAGCACCGATAAATACGATCTGTTCTACGGCCACATTGGCGCGATGGATACCATGGCGCTGGCGCTAAAAGTCGCTGCGCGCATGATTGAAGACGGTGAGCTGGATAAACGTGTCGCGAAGCGTTATAGCGGCTGGAACAGTGAGCTGGGCCAGCAAATTTTGAAAGGCCAGTTATCGCTTGCAGAAATCGCGAAGTACGCTGAACAACATCAGCTGGCGCCGCAGCATCAGAGCGGACACCAGGAACTGCTGGAAAATCTGGTTAATCACTATTTGTTCGACAAGTAAAAACATAGGCCCGGTAAGCGGAAGCGCCACCGGGCATTTCTGTCAAAGGAGCCACCACAATGTATATCGGGATTGATCTTGGCACATCGGGTGTGAAAGCCATCCTCTTAAGCGAGCAGGGTGACGTGTTGGCAACGCAGACTGAAAAACTGCAGGTTTCGCGTCCGCATCCGTTATGGTCGGAACAGGATCCGGAGCAGTGGTGGCAAGCGACGGATCGCGCAATCAAGGGGTTAGGTGAACAGCACAGTTTGCGTGAGGTTACCGCGCTGGGTATCGCCGGACAGATGCACGGCGCTACGCTGCTGGACAGCCAGCATCGCGTGTTGCGCCCTGCGATCCTCTGGAACGATGGCCGCTGTGCGGAAGAGTGCGCGCTCCTTGAAGAGCGAGTGCCTGCGTCCCGTGACATCACCGGCAACCTGATGATGCCCGGCTTCACCGCGCCGAAGCTTCTCTGGGTGCAACGCCATGAGCCGGAAATTTTCCGTCAGGTGGCGAAGGTCTTACTGCCAAAAGATTATCTGCGTTTTCGCATGACGGGGGATTTTGCCAGCGACATGTCCGACGCCGCTGGCACTATGTGGCTCGACGTGGCTAAACGCGACTGGAGCGAGGCGATGCTGGATGCCTGTCATCTCACCCGTGAGCATATGCCCGCACTCTTTGAAGGCAGCGAAATTACCGGCACCTTACAGTCCGCCATAGCGGAACGCTGGAATATGCCTGCTGTGCCGGTGGTGGCTGGCGGCGGGGATAACGCGGCGGGCGCCGTGGGTGTCGGCATGGTTGATGCGGGCCAGGCCATGCTGTCTCTCGGCACCTCTGGCGTCTATTTTGCCGTCAGCGACGGATATCGCAGCAACCCGGAAAGCGCGGTGCACAGTTTTTGCCATGCGCTGCCAGGAAAATGGCATTTGATGTCGGTGATGCTCAGTGCAGCTTCTTGCCTGGACTGGGCGGCGAAGCTGACCGGGATGGCCGATGTTCCGGCATTGATTACCGCAGCACAGCAGGCGGATGAAAACGCTGGTACCGTCTGGTTTTTACCGTATCTCTCCGGTGAGCGTACACCGCACAACAACCCGGAAGCGAAAGGGGTATTTTTTGGCTTAACCCATCAGCACGGTCCTGCGGAACTGGCGCGTGCGGTTCTGGAAGGCGTGGGCTATGCGCTGGCGGATGGAATGGACGTGGTCCATGACTGCGGCCTGAAACCAGCAAGCATCACCCTGATCGGCGGCGGCGCACGCAGCAGCTACTGGCGCCAGATGCTCTCTGATATCAGTGGATTGCAGCTGGACTATCGTACCGGGGGCGATGTGGGCCCGGCGCTTGGTGCTGCGCGGCTGGCGCAGATAGCCATGAACCCGGAAAAACCGCTTTCGCAACTGTTGCCACAGCTCACGCTGGAACAGGCTCATCTGCCCGACGCAACTCGCCACGCGCGATATGCTGAAAGGCGCGATGTGTTCCGCAAAATTTATCAGCAGTTGCTGCCGCTGATGTCATAAGCGTGATTGTCTGTCAGAGGCACGAGGATGTCCTTTTTTGGTCTGTCCGCGTGCCTGTTTCCTCGCCAGTATGTATTTATACCCACTGGCGAGGAGCACCATCATGTCACGTATTGCATTAATCAACATCGATACCCAACAGTCTTTTCATCACCGCGATTACTGGCAGGAGCAAGATGTTCCGGCCTTTCAGCAGGCAATGCTGGGGCTGACAGAAGGCTGTCAGTCTCGCGGTATTCCCGTCGTTGATATTTTCCATGTGGATGAAAAAGGCCCTTTCTCACTGCAAAGCGGCTATGTCAAACCGATGGCCTTTTTACGTCATCAGCCGGATGTGGTTTTTCAGAAACACGTTCATAATGCCTTCACGGATACGGGCCTGGATCGCTGGCTGCGCGAGCGTGATATCAACCAGCTGATCGTGTGCGGTATTCGCACTGAACAGTGCTGCGAAACCACCGCACGGGTGGCATCCGATCTGGGTTATGCTGTGACCTTTGTTAGCGAGGCAATGCTCACGTTTCCTATGACGTACAAGGGCGTAACCCTTAGCGCTGCGGAAATTCGTCATCGTACCGAAACGGTACACTCAGGGCGATTTGCCGCGATTAAAACGGTAGCGGAGACGCTGGAGTCACTGTAATGCGCATCGACGTTTGGTTCGTTATGTTGCCCGGGGTGTTGTCATTAGACATGACTGGCCCGGCAGAAACCTTTGTCCTGGCAGGCGATGCGTTTTGTCTGCATTACATTGGTCCGCAACCTGAGGTGCAAACGTCGATTGGTTTGATGATGAGCGGTATCGCGCCATTACCGGAAAGGCTTCCGGAAGGGAGCCTGCTGGTTCTGCCTGGTGTAAGCGACTCCCGCGTTCAGTTTTCTACGCCGCAGGCGATGCAGATCCAGCACTGGCTGATGCGCCTGCAGCCGGCTATTCAGCGTCAGGATATCACCGTGATGTGCGTCTGCTCAGGGGCTTTGCTGGCAGCAAAATCAGGGCTGCTGAACAACCGGCAGTGCACAACGCATCATGAGGTTATCGGCCGTTTACGCGCTGCCGCCCCCACGGCGACGATCAAAGAGAACCGGATATTCGTGCAGGATGAGAATGTCTGGACCAGCGCAGGGATCACCTCGGGTATCGACCTGGCGCTGCATATGATTAACCGTCTGTGCGGGCCAGAAAAGGCGCTGGCCGTGGCACGCGAGATGGTGGTCTGGTTCCGCCGGTCCGGGGACGATCCACAGCTATCGCCATGGTTACGCTATCGCAATCATCTTCATCCGGCTATCCACCGTGCTCAGGATGCGCTAACCGCAGACCCGCAAAAAGCGTGGAACGTGCCGGATATTGCCGCGCTGGCGCATGTCAGCCCGCGCCATTTAACCCGTCTTTTCCAGACGCATTTGGGGATAAGCGTTCGCGATTACCTGGAGCAGTTGCGTCTGGCGGTGGCGGAGCAGTGGCTATTGCAGGGGCGCGGCGTGGAGCAGGCCTCACTGGCGGCAGGGTTTTCCTCCCCGCGCCAGTTTCATCGGGCCCGACAGCGCGTCGTTAACTGACGAAGCGGCGGGTGTCTAGCTTCTGTAGCAGCATCGACAGCAACAGGCTCACGACCAGTGTGGCGGAGAAAATCCAGACGATGTCCAGCACTGGCCAGCTTTTGAGTTCAACGCCTCTCGTGCGTAGTGCGTGGATCACCAGCGCGTGAAAACCATAAATCCCCAGCGAGTGCCGCGAGATAAAACCCAGCACGGGAAGAGGGCGCGCATTCAGGGTGTTTTTAACGAGCGTCAGCAGGGAAACGGCACAAATGAAGACCATCGGCCCGCAGTACAGATACCATGTATCGGCAAAATTGCCGCGCCACTGCAGCTCATGCAGCGTCCCGCGTGAAATGATAATCACCCCGATGATAAACAACGCGCCACATAGCCAGCTGATACCCCGCTTTTGGGTATCCATCATCCCGATGGCGCGCCCCAGCATGCCGTAGAGCACGTAGTAAAACGTATCGCCATTGATGTAGAGGTTTACCGGTAGCCACTCAAAACCGTCGATTTTTTGTGAGACGGTATTCGGGTTGGCGATGATGCCTATCACCACCATCAGCGCCAGAAGCATCTTTCCGCTGACGTTTTTTACCTGAATCAACGGTGATACCAGGTAGATAACGATAATGGCGAAGAAAAACCACAGGTGGTAAAACACCGGCTTTTGCAGCAGATATTTGAGTGACAGGCCGGGGCTAATGGAGGTAAACAGCGTGATGTAAATCAGCGCGACGGCGCTATAAAAGCCGAGACACGCGGCGATACGAATAAAATGTCGCGGTTGTGCGCTACGCTCGCCAAAAAAGAGAAAGCCGGAAATCATAAAGAACAGCGGAACGCTGACACGCGACGCGGAGTTGAGAATATTCGCGACATCCCAGTTAACAGGGCTGATACTGTGTGCGTTCGTAACATACCAGGTCGTCGTGTGGATCATCACCACCATCAGACACGCTATTCCTCGCAGATTATCAATCCAGCTAATTTTTGACTGCATCAGTTCCTCTTTTTCCCTGTAAATAGAGTGTGACTGCTATTGTGTAAAAGTCTTTCCTTGGAAAAATCTGAGTTTTATAACGCGGACTTGTCTGGCCATCGCGAGATTCGCAGAATGCCAGACCGTAATCTATAAAAGCTTTGCTATTAAAAATAACAGCCACTGACCGGGTCGGTAATAAAAATGATGATGAAGCGTGTGGGGTCACTCTTTCTGCTGGTGGTACTGGCCGGATGCAGTACGCCTCAGGAAGCACCTGCGCAAAAAGCGCAGCAGGGCAAAATGAGCCCGGAACGTTCGTTGAATATGGAACAGCTGTGTAAAGATCAGGCGGCTCACCGCTATAACCTGGATACCCAGAAAATTGATGTCACCGGCTTTGAGCGTTTTCAGGGCAGCTATGAGCTTCGGGGCCATACCTCTCGTAAAGAGGGCTTTGTCTGCTCGTTTGATGCGGACGGTCAGTTTTTACATCTCTCCATGCGCTAATCTGCTCGCATAATCGACAGCCAGACGCTCGACGCGTTCTGGCTCGAACGCTTATTTCCCAATTTTCCCTAAACAACCCCGTTTCGTACTGTATATCTTGCAGCCAGCGGGTATACTGGTCCCTTCCATTTAAAACCACACGTATCCAGCACGAAATACTATGCAAAAGTTTGATACCAAGACCTTCCAGGGCCTGATCCTGACCTTACAGGATTACTGGGCTCGCCAGGGCTGCACCATTGTTCAACCTTTGGACATGGAAGTCGGCGCAGGCACCTCACACCCGATGACCAGCTTACGCGCGTTGGGGCCAGAGCCAATGGCGACTGCTTATGTGCAGCCTTCCCGTCGACCGACCGATGGCCGTTACGGCGAAAACCCAAACCGTCTGCAGCACTACTATCAGTTCCAGGTGGTCATTAAGCCATCGCCAGACAATATTCAGGAACTGTACCTTGGGTCACTGAAAGAGCTGGGTATGGATCCGACCATTCACGACATTCGTTTCGTGGAAGATAACTGGGAAAACCCAACGCTGGGGGCCTGGGGTCTGGGTTGGGAAGTGTGGCTTAACGGTATGGAAGTGACGCAGTTCACCTACTTCCAGCAGGTTGGCGGTCTGGAATGTAAGCCGATCACCGGTGAAATCACCTATGGTCTGGAACGTCTGGCAATGTACATTCAGGGCGTAGATAGCGTTTACGACCTGGTCTGGAGCGACGGCCCGCTGGGTAAAACCACTTACGGCGACGTGTTCCATCAGAACGAAGTGGAACAATCCACCTATAACTTCGAATACGCGGACGTGGACTTCCTGTTCACCTGCTTCGAGCAGTACGAGAAAGAAGCGCAGCAACTGCTGGCGCTGGAGACTCCGCTGCCGCTGCCTGCCTACGAGCGTATTCTGAAGGCCGCCCACAGCTTCAACCTGCTGGACGCCCGCAAAGCGATCTCCGTGACTGAACGTCAGCGCTACATTCTGCGTATTCGTACCCTGACCAAAGCCGTTGCAGAAGCTTACTACGCGTCCCGTGAAGCCCTTGGCTTCCCGATGTGCAACCGAAACAAATAAGAGGCGGCCATGTCTGAGAAAACTTTCCTGGTGGAAATTGGCACCGAAGAGCTGCCACCAAAAGCCCTGCGCAGCCTGGCTGAATCTTTTGCTGCGAACGTGACTGCCGAGCTGGATAACGCTGGCCTGGCGCACGGTAAAATTGAGTGGTTTGCTGCTCCGCGTCGTCTGGCGCTGAAAGTGGCGAACCTGGCGGCGTCTCAGCCGGATCGTGAAGTGGAAAAACGTGGCCCGGCGATTGCCCAGGCGTTCGACGCGGAAGGCAAGCCAAGCAAAGCGGCAGAAGGCTGGGCGCGCGGTTGCGGTATTACCGTTGACCAGGCCGAGCGTCTGACCACTGACAAAGGCGAATGGCTGCTGTATCGCGCTCACGTAAAAGGTGAACGCGCCGAAGCACTGCTGCCAAACATGATCGCCACTTCGCTGGCTAAGCTGCCCATTCCTAAGCTGATGCGCTGGGGCGCGTCCGACGTACACTTCGTGCGTCCGGTACACACCGTGACCCTGCTGCTGGGCGACACCGTTATTCCAGCGACCATTCTGGGCGTGGCGTCCGATCGCGTCATTCGCGGGCACCGATTCATGGGCGAGCCAGAGTTCACCATCGACAATGCCGACCAGTATCCGCAGATCCTGCTGGAGCGCGGTAAAGTCATTGCTGACTACGAACAGCGTAAAGCCAAAATCAAAGCCGACGCTGAAGAGGCGGCGCGCAAGATTGGCGGTAACGCTGACCTGAGCGACAGCCTGCTGGAAGAGGTCACCTCGCTGGTGGAATGGCCGGTTGTGCTGACCGCGAAGTTCGAAGAGAAATTCCTCGCGGTTCCGGCAGAAGCGCTGGTATACACCATGAAGGGTGACCAGAAATACTTCCCGGTTTATGCCAACGACGGCAAGCTGCTGCCAAACTTTATCTTCGTGGCGAACATCGAATCGAAAGATCCGCAGCAGATTATCTCCGGTAACGAGAAAGTGGTGCGTCCACGTCTGGCGGATGCGGAGTTCTTCTTCAATACCGACCGTAAAAAACGTCTGGAAGATAACCTGCCGCGCCTGCAGACCGTGCTGTTCCAGCAGCAGCTGGGTACGCTGCGCGACAAGACCGACCGTATCGCGGAGCTGTCCGGCTGGATCGCCCGTGAAATTGGCGCGGACGTTAACCATGCCACCCGTGCGGGTCTGCTCTCCAAGTGCGACCTGATGACCAACATGGTGTTCGAGTTTACCGACACCCAGGGCGTTATGGGTATGCACTACGCGCGTCACGATGGCGAAGCGGAAGATGTGGCGGTTGCCCTGAACGAACAGTATCAGCCGCGCTTTGCTGGCGATGAACTGCCGTCTAACCCGGTTGCCTGTGCGGTCGCGATTGCCGATAAAATGGATACCCTGGCGGGGATCTTCGGTATCGGCCAGCATCCAAAAGGCGACAAAGACCCGTTCGCGCTGCGTCGTGCGGCGCTGGGCGTGCTGCGTATCATCGTTGAGAAGAACCTGAACCTCGATCTGCAGACTCTGACTGAAGAAGCGGTGCGTCTGTACGGTGACAAGCTGACCAATGCCAACGTGGTGGATGACGTGATCGACTTTATGCTCGGTCGCTTCCGCGCGTGGTATCAGGACGAAGGTTACACCGTGGATACCATTCAGGCGGTGCTGGCGCGTCGTCCAACGCGTCCGGCTGACTTCGATGCGCGTATGAAGGCGGTTTCTCACTTCCGTACGCTGGAAGCGGCATCTGCCCTGGCGGCGGCGAACAAGCGTGTCTCCAACATTCTGGCGAAATCTGACGAAACGCTGAATGAGCGTGTGAACGCCGCGACGCTGAAAGAGCCGGAAGAGATCGCCCTGGCGATGCAGGTTGTGGTGCTGCGTGACAAGCTGGAGCCATACTTCGCAGAAGGCCGTTATCAGGAAGCGCTGGTAGAACTGGCGGAACTGCGTGACGTTATCGACGCCTTCTTCGAAAAAGTGATGGTCAACGTGGAAGATAAAGATCTGCGTATTAACCGTCTCTCTATGCTCGAAAAACTGCGTGAGCTGTTCCTGCGCGTGGCGGATATCTCGCTGCTGCAGTAATGTGCCCGCCGGGCATGTACAGGCTAAAAACCCGCTTCGGCGGGTTTTTTTATGGCGTGCGGGTGAAAATTTAATCTTGAAATGGTCAACATATTACCGCTATCCTTATCGGCGTTAACTTTCTCCCTCAGGAGCGCATTCCGAAAATGAACAAACACGACTGATGAATTTCGATCCTTGCTAAACGCGACCGCGTCGGCAGGGGATGTTTTGATTTCATTCAGGAGTGCTTATGGCTCATTTTGCGCAGTCCCCTTCTTTTATTTTGCATCAGGTCACCTGTCAGTTTGCGACGGGCGATATTCTTTTTGGCCCGCTGAACCTCTCTCTGGAGACATCCCTGTGTGCGCTGGTTGGTCGTAATGGCAGCGGGAAAACGCGTCTGCTGCGCATGCTGGCGGGGCTGGATGAACCTGCCAGTGGTCATATTGAGCGTTTTGCCTCACATGTCTATGTGGCATAACAGCAGGATATCTCCCCACAGGCAACGCTTGCTGAACTGCTTGGTTATGACGCGATTTTTGCAGCGCGTAAGCGCATCGATCGCGGCGATTACCAGCCTGACGATCTGGAGATGCTCGACGGCTACTGGGATTTAGCAGAACGCCTGAACGAGGCGTTTCTCCAGGCGAAACTGCCACCGTTAGACCCCGATAAACCTGCCGCCGAATTCAGCGGTGGCGAGCGGATCCGTGCCCTGCTGTGCGGTGCATTTACGGCTGAGGTGGATTTCCTGTTGCTGGATGAACCCACCAACCATCTGGATCGACAAGGCCGGGCGTGGTTTTACGACCAGTTGCGCCGTTATCAGGGCGGCGTGCTGGTTGCCTCTCACGATCGTGAGTTACTGGCGCAGGTGCCACGTATTCTTGAGCTGAGCCCCTCCGGGCTGCGCAGCTACGGCGGCAATTATGCAGACTATAAACAGCAACGGGATGCCGAACAGCAGGCTGCCCGCGCGGCGCTGGAGCATGCGGCAACGGAGCGCAAACGCACCCGCGCGCGAATGCAAAAAGAGCATGATGACAGCCAGCGGCGTTCGGCGAAGACCATACGCACGGTCGATACCCTGAATATCGCGTCGTTTGAGCGGGTCAAATATAAAGCGGCGGCAAAAGAGCGTATCGGCTCGTGGAAAAAACAGCACAGCGATCAAAACGATGTGCTGAATGCCGCGGTAAACAAGGCGCGGGAACGGGTTGAAGAAGACGCCCCGGTCATGTTTACCCTGCCGGGAAGCCAGATTGCTGAGGGAAAACAGGTGCTGGTGCTGGAGGCACTGCAATTGCCGCATGTTTCACTTCCACCAATGAACTGGCGGATGGACGGCCCGATGCGCGTGGCGCTCAGGGGGCCCAATGGCTGCGGTAAATCAACGCTGTTAAAAGTCATCCTCGGTGAAACCGCACCCCGTGCAGGCAGTTGTAAGGTATCGGTGACGTGTGCGTATCTCGATCAGCACCTGTCGCAGCTGGATCTGACGCAGTCGGTGATGGCTCATCTCAATCTGAGCAATACGCCGCTGGAAGAGGGGATTTTGCGTACCCGCCTGGCACAGCTTCAACTGGGGGCAGATAAAGTCTCACTGCCGCTGGCAGAGTTGAGCGGAGGTGAGCGTCTGAAAGCCGCCCTGGCCTGCGTGTTGTGGCGCGAGCATGCCACGCAGCTTTTACTGCTTGATGAACCGACCAACCATCTGGACCTGGCATCGGTCCAGGCGATTGAAGCGGCGCTGGCCGGTTTCCCCGGAGCACTGCTGGTGGTGTCCCATGATGAAAGCTTTCTGCAAGGGTTGGCGTTAACGCATGAACTGGTGTGGGAGGAGACGGGCTGGCATTGTGAAGGCCTTTAAAACACAAACCCCCGCAAAGGCGGGGGCGGTAATTCACGGTACTGCATCACGCTATCTGTTTGCTGAGTGCAGGGTTGGCCTGAATCAGGCGCATCAGCTTTAACTCGGTTGGCGTGGGTTTCTCTCGTTTCGACTCCCACTCCAGCACCATCGCTACGCTGACACCCATCGCTCTGGCGAATTCATCTGTTTTTAAACCTGTCCCTTTGCGCAATTGCTCATATTCTGTAAAGGGATTGGATTTCTGTTGCAGGGTCACTGTCTGCGGTACATCTTTAAAAATAATCTGTTCCAGGCTGCTCAGCAGCTCAAACTCAGGATCTTTATATTCCATTGAGAACTCCTCTTAAATCACACACCGGGATCAAGAACATCAGAGAGCCCATTAAGAATAGTCCCTAATACAAACGAAGGATCATCACGCTTGTGATTAATCGTGCGGTAACGATCGCTTTATCCGTTTCAGCTATGCGGATAGTTATGCTAATTACCTGATTAACCATATGTCGGCTTCGCCAGGTATTTTTTTGTAAAGAGTAAGAAATAAAATGGCAATAGCCGTTTTGCATGAAAAGAGTATCTTGCAGCGCTGACCTGGACTATCCTTGTCAGCGTTGGGCACGCGTGTGCCGATGTGCGCTTTTTTGGGTGAAAGGAGTAATGAAATGGCGACAGGAAAGTCCTGCTCTCGCTGGTTTGCGCCTATTGCGGCGTTGTTGATGGTTGTTAGCCTGAGTGGGTGTTTTGATAAAGAAGGCGATCAGCGCAAAGCGTTTATCGATTTTCTGCAGAATACAGTGATGCGCAGCGGCGAGCGTTTGCCGACGCTGACTGCGGATCAGAAAAAACAGTTTGGCCCCTTCGTGTCTGATTACGCCATTCTGTATGGTTATTCACAGCAGGTAAGCCAGGCGATGGACTCCGGCATTCGTCCGGTTGTGGATAGCGTTAACGCCATCCGTGTCCCGCAGGATTATGTCACCCAACGTGAACCGCTTCGCCAGTCTAACGGTGCGCTCGGCGTGCTGAGCCAGCAATTGCAGAACGCGAAAATGCAGGCTGACGCGTCACGTTCCGCGCTGAAACAGGGCGACGATCTCAAACCGGTCTTCGACAAAGTGTATGAGAAAGTGGTGACCAAACCTTCGGATGCCCTGCAACCGCTGATCCCCGCCGCGCAGATCTTCACGCAGCAGCTGGTTCAGGTAGGGGATTTTATCTCCCAGCAGGGAACGCAGGTGAGCTTTGTTGCCAACGGTATTCAGTTCCCAACCTCGCAGCAGGCGAGTCAGTACAATACGCTGATTGGGCCGCTGGCCTCCCAGCACCAGGCCTTTAGTCAGGCGTGGAGCGCAGCCGTCGCTGCCACAGAATAAACCGAAAAAACCCCGCTTCAGGCGGGGTTTTTTACATATGACTAAAATAACGCTTGTCATTCCTCTACCACATCGGTATAACTGTTCGCGTCGGTTTGTTACACAGACCTAAAGCAGTTTAGTAAAGCAGTCCAGATTGTTATCCATAGATACCCTTCGTAGTGACCCTTCCTTCATCGCTTAAAAATCTGTAACGCAACCCATCAAGCCGGAAGGCACAATATATTTGTTAATTAAGGTAATTCTATGTCTGCTAAAATGACTGGTCTGGTAAAATGGTTCAACGCTGATAAAGGTTTCGGCTTCATCACTCCTGACGATGGCTCTAAAGACGTGTTCGTACACTTCTCTGCTATCCAGAACGATGGCTACAAATCTCTAGACGAAGGTCAGAAAGTGTCCTTCACCATCGAAAGCGGCGCTAAAGGCCCAGCAGCTGGTAACGTTGTAAGCCTGTAAGCTTCCAACCCAGTAGCAAAGAATTTAAAAACCCGCCTTCTGGCGGGTTTTTTCGTTTCTACTGTTGAACCTGTGGATTGACGCAGTTTTTCTCCACGTTTCCGTTCAGCGCGGCGATCAGATTATCCACCGCGGTGGCCGCCATGTTGTAACGCGTCTCGTGCGTCGCAGAACCAATATGGGGCAGCGCGACCACGTTAGGCAGCGAAAGCAGCGGCGAATCCACCGGCAGCGGCTCCTGTTCAAACACGTCCAGACCGGCCGCATGGATCTCACCGTTTTGTAGCGCCTCAATTAACGCCTTCTCATCCACGACCGGGCCACGACCCGCATTGATGAAAATGGCGGATTTCTTCATCTTTTCAAACGCCGCTTTGCCAATCAGATGTCGGGTTTCGTCCGTCAGAGGCAGGATCAGACAGACAAAATCCGCTTCCTGCAACAGCGTATCCAACTCGCAATAGCGGGCGTTGAAGCGTTCTTCGGCTTCGCTGTGATGGCGACGCGCGTTATACAGAATCGGCATGTTAAAACCGAAATGCGCACGCTGCGCCAGCGCCAGGCCGATCCGGCCCATGCCAACAATCCCCAGCGTTTTGCCATGAACATCCACACCGAACCAGTCCGGGCCGATGCTTTTTGTCCACTCGCCCGCTTTGACGCGATCGGCCACCTCCACCACGCGGCGGGCAGTGCTGAGCATCAGCGCCATCAGCGTGTCGGCCACGGTCTCCGTCAGGGCATGTGGCGTATGCATCAGCAGGATGTTGCGCGCGTTGAGGGCGTCCACGTCAAAATTGTCGTAACCCACGGAAACGGTTGAGGTAGCACGAAGCTTCGGCATTTTTTCCAGCAACGCGACATCCACTTTTTCGCTTGAACCCAGCAGGCCTTCGGCCCGGGCGAACGCCCCGGCGTGTTGTGCCACCGTCTCCGGGCTTAGGTTCTTCACCTGCGTGACGGTGAAGTGTTCTTCCAGGCGTTTTTGCAGATCATCAGGCAGTGCTTTATACAAAATGACGGACGGCTTCATGCTTATCTCCGTTGATTTTTAATGATTCAGGCGTGGCGTGCGCCGACGGGGAGTTGTTGATTATTAGCAGGCTTAACAATCAGAGTAAGCCATACTGAGGCGAAAAGCGCCACTCCCATAAAGATGTATGAGGCTGACGGGCTGCCGGTTGCACCGTTCAGGTAACCAACGAACCAGGAGCCGCAGAACGAACCGAGCGCACCCATACTGTTAATCAGTGCCATCGCGCCGCCTGCCACATTACGCGGCAGCATCTCTGGGATGATGGCGAAGAAGGGACCATACGGGGCGTACATCGCCGCACCGGCAATCACCAGCAGCGTATAGGAGACCCAGAAGTGGTTTGCGCCCACGGCCCAGGAGCCGATGAAAGCAAAGGCAGCGATCAGCAGCAGTGGCCAGACAAACAGCTTACGATTTTGCAGTTTGTCCGATGCCCAGGAGACGATGATCATCGCGATAGTTGCCGCCAGATAGGGCACGGAGGAGAGCCAGCCGACTTCCACCATACCGAGATTTTCCCCGCCGCTGCGGATAATTGACGGCAACCACAGTACGAAACCGTACACGCCTATACTCCAGGTAAAATACTGCGCGCACAGCAGGATCACGTTGCGGGAGCGGAAGGCTTCGCCATAGTTACGCACCGCCTTCAGCCCTTGCTGCTCTTTATCCAGCTGCGCCTGCAGTGCGGCTTTTTCATCTTCGGAGAGCCATTTCGCCTGAGCAGGCTTATCTTTTACCAGCACCCACCAGCAGAAGGCCCAGATGATTGCCGGCACCCCTTCGATGATAAACATCTCACGCCAGCCGAAAGACTGGATCAGGTAGCCGGACACCACTGACATCCACAGTACGGTGACCGGGTTACCGAGGATCAGGAAGGTGTTCGCACGGGAACGTTCAGATTTGGTAAACCAGTTGCTGATGTAGATCAGCATTGCGGGCATCACCGCCGCCTCAACTACCCCAAGGATAAAGCGAATAGCGGCCAGGGCAGGGATATTATTGACCACGCCGGTAAGCGACGCGCAGGCGCCCCACAGGATCAGACAGACGAAGATCAGCTTACGCACGCTGCGGCGTTCGGCGTAGATCGCGCCGGGGATCTGGAAGAAGAAGTAGCCCAGGAAGAAAAGGGCGCCCAGCAGAGATGAAATACCTTTGGTGATCCCAAGGTCTTCGGTGATCCCCGCAGCGGATGCGAAACTGAAGTTGGCACGATCAAGGTACGCCAGGCTGTACGTGATAAACACGATTGGCATGATGTACCACTAGCGTTTTACTGCATTGGTCGAACTGTTCATAGGCTTGCCTTTGTTGTTGAGGTTGTTACCGCCGTTGTCTGTAGGGTACACGGTGGTTTAATTATATGTGCGGGTCGTTGCCCTCACCCTGGCCCTCTCCCACGGGAGAGGGGATTTATTCCTTAAGCTGCGCGCGCGTCGGCAATCCTTCACTGTCGCCCTGCACCTGAATGGCCAGCGAGCCGATCCAGTTGCCCCGGGCGATGGCCTGCGGCAGCGGTTTGCCTTCCAGCAGGGCGCTAATGACCCCGACAGCGAAGCCATCGCCCGCGCCGACGGTATCGACTACGTTCTCAACCTTCACGGCCGCGACCGCGCCCTGTTCACCATCCGCGGTTTTAAACCATGCGCCATCGGCACCTGTTTTCAGTACCACCGCTTTTACCCCTTTATTCAGGTAAAAATCGGCAATCCCTTCCGGCGTGTTTTCACCGGTGAGGATCACGCCTTCTTTCATCCCCGGCAGAACCCAGTCCGCCTGGAATGCCAGACGGTTCAGCTTCTCGACCATCTCCGCCTCGCTTTTCCACAACACCGGGCGCAGGTTAGGATCGAAAGAGATCGTTTTCCCCTGAGCCTTCATGGTGGTCGCGGCATGATCGAGCAGCTCATACGAGCTGGCTGACAACGCGGCTGCCACACCGCTCAGGTGCAGATGGCGTGCACTCGCAAAGTAGTCGGCGTGATAATCTTCCACCGAGAGATGGCTTGCCGCCGACCCTTTGCGGAAGTATTCCACGATGGGATCGGTTCCATTTTCGACTTTAGATTTAAGCTGAAAGCCGGTCGGGAAGCGTCCATCGAGCGTTACGCCTGCGGCATCAATCCCCTCTTTTTTCAGCGAATCAAGAACGAAGTGACCAAAGCTGTCGTCACCCACGCGGCTGACCCAGCCTGTTTTCAGGCCGAGGCGTGCCAGCCCCGTTGCCACATTCAGCTCTGCGCCTGCCACGCGTTTGATAAAGTGCTCAACCGTGCTCAGCTCACCGGTTTCGGTAGCGACAAACATCGCCATGGCTTCACCGATAGTGATCACATCCAGTGTCTTGTGCATGGTTTACTCCTCGCGCAGCAGGTTAACGTAATGCCGGGTGACAGCGGTTAAGTCCGCCCCTTCCAGCGGGAACTCGATCTCGCGTGGGGCATCGGCAGGCAACTGACTGAGCAGGGCCAGCCAGCGCGCATCGGCGCGATCCGGCGCGACGGCGCGGAACTGTGCTTTATGCGGTACGGCGGCTTTCACGTGGATATAGCTGACCGCCGGAGCCAGACGGGTTGCCGCTTCTTCCGGCGAGTCGCCGACCCACAGCCAGTTACCCATGTCGAAGGTCAGCGTGACGGGGAGCGCCATTTCCCGGCAGGCGGCCTGGAAGCGCTGCATCGGCGCAAGCTGGCCGCAGTCGGTCTGGTCGTTTTCCACCACCAGTGCCATGCCGCTCTCATTGAGCAAAGCGCGCAGGGCGGTAAGCGGCCGGGTGCCGCTGAAATGTCCCAGGGATACCTTCAGCCACAGCACGTTGAGCGTGCTGGCTTCGGAAAGGTAGCGGGGAAGGTCGGGGTTGAGGGCACCGTCGGGCATAAACAGGGGGGCGGCTGCGGAATAACACGCCAGCAGGCCCAGCAGCTCAATGGATTCACCCAGCGCAGGCAGCGCCTGTAGCTCTTCGCTGTTGAACAGCTCCCGGCGGATCTCAACGCCGTCGGCACCCGCACCGGCAATCACGGGCAGCATCGCCCGTTGGCCGCCAGCCTGTCGCACCTGATCCGCACCATACGCGGCGGTGACCACCATTATTTTTCTGCCCATTCAGGAACTCCATCAAACGTACATCGATACTATTACGCTAGATGGAACCGGTTCCAAAGAAAAGTTCAGGATGTTGAATTTATGATCGTCATCACAAGGGGAAATTAACGGGCGGTGGAGCCGCGGACAATCAGCTCGCCAGAAAAGACCTGCTCGCGTACAGCATCGCTGATCCCTTCAATGCGACGAACCACTTGTTCAACAGCGGCATAGCCGATTTGCCAGGTCGGCTGTTTGAGCGTGGTGATGCCTACCCCGGCCAGTTCTGCCCACTCCAGTTCATCGAAGCCCAGCAAGCCGATATCGCTGCCCCAGTGCAGGCCAATGCGTTTGAGCGAGCGGGCGACCTGAAGCGTCAGCGCCCCATTGGCCGAAATCACAGCTTTGCGCATCCCGCGATGGCGCGTGTGGAACTGACGCAGGGTATTGTCGAGCTGGTCGGCTTCATGAAGCGGAGTTTCGGCGTTTTCGGCGATCACTCCGGGATAACGCTCCAGGGTGGCACGAAATGCATTCAGGCGCTCGCGACGGGTATTCACCATGCCCAGCGGCTCGCTCAGGAACAGAATTGCTTCGAAGCCCTGTTCGATCAGATGCTCGGTTGCAGTCGTGGCCGCCTGGGTATTATCCAGCCCGACGACGTCGCAGGCGAACTCCGGGATTTTACGATCGATGAGCACCATCGGCAGGGAAGACTGTTGCAGCCGGTTTAATCCTTCCTCGCGCATACCCACGGCATTGACCACGATACCTTCCACCTGGTAGCTGCGCAGCAGATCGAGATAATGCAGCTCCTGGTCCACCTCGTTGTTGGTGTTACAGACCAGCGGGGTAAAACCTTTCTCGCGACAGGCGGCTTCGATACCGCTCAGCACGTTTACCGAGTAGGGGTTGGTAATATCGGCGATGATAAGCCCGATAAGACGGGTACGGCCACGTTTAAGTCCGCGCGCCATGATGCTGGGGCGGTAGTCGAGATCGGCAATGGCCTGCTCAATACGTGCCAGCAGCGCATCGGAAAGCAGGTGTTTCTCGCCGTTGAGATAGCGTGAAATACTCGTTTTACCGGTTCTGGCGGCTTTCGCCACGTCGCTGATGGTGGCCCGCGTTGGTTTGCTCATCACTGAATTCCCTGACTTTAGTGAGAATACCTTAGCGGGAAAATCAACGATGGCAAGTGGTTCATTATGGAAGGTGCTGCTTGATGCCCTCACCCTAACCCTCTCCCACGGGAGAGGGCGCAAACACTAAAAACGGCAACGAATGTTGCCGTTTTGCTTCCACCTACTGCACAGGACTCAACGTAATCTCAACGCGGCGGTTCTGCGCTTTGCCTTCCGCCGTGCTGTTGCTGGCGATAGGGTTTGCCGGGCCCATACCGCTGGTGCGGATACGGTTCGCTTCAACGCCCTGGGTGATCAGCGAGCTGGCCACGGAATCCGCACGCTGCTGAGACAGACGCATGTTCAGCTCCTGGCTGCCGGTGCTGTCGGTGTAGCCAATCACATTCACGGCGGTCTTGTTGTACTCTTTTAGCACCATTGCCACGCCGGTCAGGGTATTCGCACCGGCAGGTTTCAGCGTTGCGCTGCTGCTGTCGAAGGTCACATTGTTAGGCATATTCAGGATGATGTTGTCACCGCTGCGCGTGACGCTCACGCCTGTGCCTTTCATTTTGTCGCGCAGCTTCGCTTCCTGCACATCCATGTAATAACCCACGCCGCCGCCGAGTGCTGCGCCTGCCGCTGCGCCAATCAGCGCGCCTTTACCGCGGTCTTTTTTGGAGGAGGAGAGCGCACCTACACCCGCCCCGACCAGTGAACCGATACCCGCGCCGATGCCGGATTTACCCGCTTCGCGTTCACCGGTGTATGGGTTTGTTGTGCAGCCAGAAACCGCCAGTGCACCGCTCACCAGAGCGGCAATAACGAGTACGCGTTTTTTCATCTTCTTTCCTTAATCCTTTTTATTCTTTGCCACGACGGACGTGGCAGTTGATTATGACGTCCGGATACGGAGAAAATTCCGGGGATAACTCTGAAATTTGTGACAAACCATAAACGGCCTCAATAACAAGACCGTAAACCTGCACGCAACCAGGAGCGCACGCTTTGAGCACCTCAACAAAAACCATTCTGACCGCCGCCCACTGGGGGCCGATGCTGGTCGAAACCGACGGCGAAAATGTCCTGTCTTCCCGTGGGGCATTGCCAACACAACACCCTAACTCTTTACAGACCGTCGTTCGCGATCAGGTGCACAGCAAAACCCGTGTGCGCTGGCCGATGGTGCGTAAAGGATTTCTGGCTTCGCCGGACAAGCCGCAGGGCATTCGTGGTCAGGATGAGTTTGTGCGTGTGAGCTGGGATGACGCGCTGGCGCTGATCCACGCCCAGCACAAGCGCATCCGCGACAGCTATGGGCCTGCATCCATTTTTGCCGGCTCTTACGGCTGGCGTTCTAACGGCGTACTGCATAAAGCATCGACATTGCTGCAGCGCTACATGAGCCTGGCCGGCGGCTACACGGGCCATCTGGGGGATTACTCCACCGGCGCGGCGCAGGCGATCATGCCGTACGTCGTCGGCGGTAATGAGGTTTATCAGCAGCAGACCAGCTGGCCGCTGGTACTGGAGCATACCGAGGTGGTGGTGCTGTGGAGTGCCAACCCTCTCAACACGCTGAAAATTGCCTGGAATGCTTCCGACGAGCAGGGTATTGGCTATTTTGATGCGCTGCGCAAGAGCGGTAAGCGCATCATCTGTATTGACCCCATGCGCTCTGAAACCATGGATTTCTTTGGTGACAGTGCCGAATGGCTCGCCCCGCATATGGGTACTGACGTGGCGATGATGCTGGGTATCGCCCACACGCTGGTAGAGAAGGGCTGGCACGACGCCGACTTCCTCGCGCGTTGCACATCGGGCTTCGACAAATTCGCCGATTATCTGACGGGTAAAACGGATGGTGTTGCCAAAACGGCAGCGTGGGCAGCCGATATTTGTGGCATTCCGGCTGACAAGCTCCGTGAACTGGCCGCGTTGTTCCATGAAAACACCACGATGTTGATGTCCGGTTGGGGCATGCAGCGCCAGCAGTTTGGCGAGCAAAAACACTGGATGCTGGTGACGCTTGCCGCGATGCTCGGGCAAATTGGTACGCCGGGCGGCGGGTTTGGGCTCTCTTATCATTTCGCCAATGGCGGCAACCCCACCCGTAAAGCCGCCGTGCTGGCCTCCATGCAGGGATCGGTGAAGGGCGGCGTTGATGCCGTGGATAAAATTCCGGTGGCGCGTATTGTTGAAGCCCTGGAAAACCCGGGCGGGTTTTATCAGCATAACGGTCTGGACCGCCATTTCCCGGATATTAAGTTTGTCTGGTGGGCGGGTGGGGCGAATTTCACGCACCATCAGGATACCAATCGTTTGATCCGCGCCTGGCAGAAGCCGGAGCTGGTGGTGATTTCAGAATGCTTCTGGACCGCCTCCGCCAAACATGCCGATATCGTGCTGCCGGCCACGACTTCGTACGAGCGTAACGATCTCACCATGACCGGTGACTACAGCAATCAGCATATGGTGCCGATGAAGCGTGTGGTCGCACCGCGGGATGAAGCGCGTGATGATTTTGACGTATTTGCGGAACTGAGCGAACGGTGGGAAGCGGGCGGTAGTGAGCGTTTCACCGAAGGGAAAACCGATCTTGAGTGGCTGGAAACGTTCTATCAGATTGCCGCTCAGCGCGGTGCGGCCCAGGGGGTGACGCTGCCGCCGTTTGCGGAATTCTGGGAAGCGAACGCGATTTTCGAAATGCCAGAGAGCGAGCAGAATGCGCAGTTTGTCCGTTTCGCCGATTTCCGTCGCGACCCGGAGAACCATCCGCTGAAAACCGAGAGCGGAAAGATTGTGATTTACAGTGAGCGCATTGCCCGCTTTGGGTACGCGGATTGTCCTGCGCATCCCACATGGCTTGAACCGGATGAGTGGCACGGCAATGCCCAGCCGGAGCAGCTCCAGGTGTTATCCGCGCACCCCGCGCATCGCCTGCACAGCCAGCTTAACTATTCGTCGCTGCGCGAGCAGTATGCGGTCGCCGGGCGGGAGCCGATCACGCTTCATGCTGAAGATGCCAAAGCGCGCGGGATTGCGGATGGCGATCTGGTGCGCGTCTGGAACCATCGTGGGCAGGTGTTGGCCGGAGCGGTGGTGAGCGACGGAATCAAACCAGGCGTGATCTGCATCCACCAGGGCGCGTGGCCGGACCTGGACGAGAGCGGTATTTGTAAAAACGGTGCCGTTAACGTGCTGACCAAAGATCTCCTCAGCTCGAAGCTGGGGAATGGCTGCGCAGGCAACACGGCGCTGGCATGGGTCGAGAAATATCAGGGCCCCGAGCTTACTCTGACGGCGTTTGATCCGCCTGCCAGCTCATGATCCACGTCGGGTGTTGGGTGTCATCCTGCCAGGCACTGTCTTCGATGCGAAAGCCCTGAGCATGGTAGAAATTCACCGCCCGGACATTTTTTTGATACACCTCCAGGCTTAAGTGCGGGAAGCGCTGTTGAACGTGGTTCAGCAGCGCGCGTCCGATGCCTTTGCCGATGTACGCCGGTGCGACAAATAGTGCGCCGACAAACTGAGACTGCATCACGCTGATAAACCCGTAAGGTTCGCCATCCTGTTCCCAGACCCAGGTTTCGGCCGACGGCAGATAAACGTCCCGCACCATGGCTTCGTTCTCTTTCCAGTAGCTCGCCTCAATAAACGGATGCGCTTCCGTGGTACTTTCAAGCCATAGGCTCAAAAGCGACGCGGTATTCTCACTTTGCCATTTGCGGATCATGATGGCCTCCCGGATGACAGAAGCAGCCGGTAACATGGTCATTGACCAGGCCACAGGCCTGCATAAAGGCGTAGCAGATGGTGGAGCCGACAAACTTAAAGCCGCGTTTTTTCAGCGCTTTCGAGAGTGCGTCCGAGGCCGGAGTCGAGGCGGGAATTTCCGCGAGCGTGGCGGCCTGCGTGATTTGCGGATCGTTATTCACAAATGTCCAGACAAACTCTGAGAACGATTCACCGTTTTGTTCCATTGCCAGGTAAGCGCGTGCGTTACCGATAATGGCCTGGATCTTACCGCGATGGCGGATGATGCCTGCATCCTGCACCAGTCGCTCCACGTCGTCGTCGGTCATCGCGGCGACCCGGACGGGATCGAACTGATGAAAGGCATTGCGGTAGTTTTCGCGTTTCTTCAATACCGTAATCCATGACAAACCCGCCTGCTGACCCTCCAGGCAGATCATCTCGAAAAGTTTTTTGCCGTCCGTTTCCGGCACGCCCCATTCCCGATCGTGATAGTCGATATAGAGCTGATCCTGGCTTACCCAACCGCAACGTTGCATCGGTTATCTCCCTTATGACACGGTTATCGCAAAAATTTCATTCCGTCAGGCTTGACGTGTGACCTGTAAAGACAATAGTTAATACAGGGCCATAAGCCCTAAAAACCTCTTCCTGAACAATGATAAAAATCGCCGAATTCGGCTCTCTCTGGAGTCGCTTTGATGATAAAAAAAATCAGTGGTCGCCATGCTGTTTCTGGCCTGGTGGGGATTTCAGCCTGTCTGCTTTCTGGTCACTCAGCATTTGCCTGGCAACAGGAATATATCGTTTCAGACCCGCAAAGTAATACGGCGGAACGCTATACATGGGATGCGGATCACCAACCGCGTTATGACGATATCCTGGCGGAGCGCATCCAGTCTTCGCAAAATGCGCCGGGGCTGGCTCTGAATCTGCCCTCTGGCTCGACCTCCGCGGGGGCGATGAGCGTCGGCTGGAATTTTCCGCTGGCGGGTCATGTCACGACCGGCCCGGTGGTGGCATGGCGTTATGACGGCACCACGCCCATGATGATTAATGAGTTTGGTGATAGCGTGACAACCCAGGCGCTGACCGATCCCCTGTGGCATGCCAGCGTGAGTACGCTAGGCTGGCGCGTGGATACGCAATATGGCGAACTTCGTCCCTGGGCGCAGATTAGCTATAACCAGCAGTATGGTGAAAATCAGTGGAAATCCCAGTTCGGGATGCCGCAAACGCCTGCCCCGGCTCAAAATGGCAACTGGATGGATGTCACCGTAGGCACCGATATTCCTTTCACCTCGCACATGGCGGCGTATGCTTCCTTAGCGCAAGGGGAGGACAGCACGACGGGAGAGCAGTTTTTGTACACGCTGGGCGTAAGTGCAAATTTCTAACGTTGTTACTATTTTAAACGTCACGTTAACATCTTGAATACAATAACCGTGGGGGTTGTAGCGATAGCGAGCACTAACATTCTGTCGCTTCATTCCCCGGCAAGGTCGTTCATTCCCGATTCCAGGCATTTCATTCCGTTTCTCCTGCATCTCATGCCGTTTTCCCCCAGCGGGATCAGGGTTTTGTTTATCGTTGTCCTCAGCAAATTCCCTTACTTTCTCTTGCAGGACAACTGCCATGAATACATCTTCCTACAATCGTACACGCTGGCTGACACTCTTTGGCACCATCGTCACCCAGTTTGCGTTGGGCTCGGTCTATACCTGGAGCCTGTTTAACAGTGCCCTTTCCGACAAGCTTGGTGCGCCGATCAGTCAGGTGGCGTTCTCTTTCGGTTTGCTAAGCCTTGGGCTGGCGCTGTCCTCTTCGGTTGCGGGCAAGTTGCAGGAGCGGTTCGGCGTGAAACGCGTCACGATGGCCTCGGGGATCCTGCTGGGATTGGGCTTTTTCCTGACGGCGTATTCAAACAACCTGATGATGCTCTGGCTGAGCGCCGGGGTACTGGTTGGTCTGGCGGACGGTGCCGGTTATCTGCTTACTCTGTCAAACTGCGTCAAATGGTTCCCGGAGCGTAAAGGGTTAATCTCCGCGTTTGCCATCGGTTCTTATGGCCTGGGCAGCCTCGGATTTAAATTTATCGACTCTCATCTGCTGGCGTCGGTTGGCCTCGAAAAAACCTTCATGATCTGGGGGGCTATCGTCCTGGTGATGATCCTGTTTGGCGCGACGCTGATGAAAGACGCACCGCAGCAGGAAGTGAAAACCGTTAACGGCGTGGTGGAGAATGACTTCACCCTGGCTCAATCCATGCGTAAACCCCAGTACTGGATGCTGGCGGTGATGTTCCTGACAGCCTGCATGAGTGGCCTGTATGTGATTGGTGTGGCGAAAGATATCGCGCAGGGCATGGTTAAACTGGATGCCATGACGGCGGCAAACGCGGTGACCGTGATCTCTATCGCTAACCTGTCTGGTCGTCTGGTGCTGGGTATCCTGTCCGACAAGATTGCCCGTATCCGCGTGATTACCCTTGGACAGGTGGTTTCACTGGTGGGTATGGCGGCTCTGCTGTTTGCGCCCCTGAATGAAGCGACTTTCTTTGCTGCGATTGCCTGCGTGGCCTTTAACTTCGGCGGCACCATCACGGTGTTCCCGTCACTGGTGAGCGAGTTCTTTGGTCTGAACAACCTGGCGAAAAATTACGGCGTGATTTACTTAGGCTTTGGCATCGGCAGCATTTGCGGCTCGTTAATTGCCTCGCTGTTCGGCGGATTCTATGTCACTTTCTGCGTAATATTCGCCCTGTTGATTATTTCACTGGCCCTGTCGACGACGATTCGGCAGCCGCAGCGCGAAGTGTTTAATGAAGCACATGCCTGAAGATAAGACAAACGGCCGGGTTTCCGGCCTTTTTCTTGTCTGAAAACCGGAACTTAAGTGATATCGTCTGTTTAAGGACTTTCTTTTTTGTAAAAAATTGTACCGATCACACTCTCTGTTGCCACTTTTCTGCTTCCCTGTGGTCTACTTACCACGCTTGTAGACGTTTCTTATAACGATTCCCTGAGCGAATATCTAAGCTGTCCATTTTTTAGTGAAGTGGACGGCGGTACTGTCCCTTTTTCCGGGTAGCTTGCATGAAATACATTAAATCGATGGCGCAACAAAAGCTCTGCTTTTTGCTGGCGTTGTACATCGGCCTTTTTATGAATGGCGCAGTTTTTTTCCGTCGGTTTGACGGTTACGCGCAAGATTTCACCGTCTGGAAAGGAATTGCAGCGGTTGTCGAATTGGTCGCTGCAGTACTGGTTACCTTCTTTTTATTACGTATTCTGACACTGTTTGGTCGCCGCGTGTGGCGTGTGCTGGCAACGTTCATCGTGCTTTGCTCAGCCGGTGCCAGCTATTACATGACGTTTATGAACGTCGTTATAGGATATGGCATTATTGCTTCCGTCATGACGACAGATATAGACCTTTCTAAAGAAGTCGTTGGGTTGCATTTTATCCTCTGGCTGGTAGCGGTAAGTGCTTTGCCGCTGTTGCTCATCTGGAGTAACCGCTGCCGGTATACGCTTGTGCACCAGATCCGCACGCCAGGTAAACGCCTCAGAAGTGTTGCACTGGTACTGCTGGCAGGTCTCATGGTCTGGGGGCCGATTCGCTTGCTTGAAGTCAAGCAGAGAAGTGATGAACGCACCTCTGGCGTGGATATGCCAAGCTACGGTGGTGTAGTCGCAAACTCTTACCTGCCTTCTAACTGGATCTCTGCTCTGGGGTTATATGCATGGGCGCAGGTGGACGAATCTTCTGATAACAAATCGCTTATGAACCCGGCGAAGAAGTTTACTTATGTAGCGCCGAAAGATATCGACGATACCTATGTCGTCTTTATCATTGGCGAAACGACGCGCTGGGATCATATGGGTATTCTAGGTTATGACCGTGATACCACGCCTGAATTGGCTCAGGAGAAAAACCTGATTGCCTATCGCGGCTACTCCTGTGATACCGCCACCAAGCTCTCCTTACGCTGCATGTTTGTTCGTGAAGGGGGGGCGAGCGATAATCCGCAGCGTACCTTGAAAGAACAGAATGTGTTTTCTGTGCTTCATCAACTCGGGTTTAGCGCTGACCTCTACGCTATGCAAAGCGAGATGTGGTTCTACAGCAACACCATGGCGAAGAACATCGCTTACCGTGAGCAAATTGGTGCGGAGCCGCGAAATCGTGGCAAGGCTGTCGATGATATGCTGCTGATCGATGAGATGAAAAACTCTCTTAATGGCAACCCGGATGGCAAGCATATGATCATCCTGCATACCAAAGGGTCTCACTATAACTATACCCAGCGTTATCCTCGCAGCTTTGCGAAATGGACGCCGGAATGTGTTGGCGTTGACAAAGACTGTACCAAAGAGCAGTTAATTAACTCTTACGACAACTCAGTGTTGAATGTGGATCATTTTATCGATTCGGTGATTGACCAGGTACGGGATAAGAAAGCGATCGTGTTCTATGCGGCTGACCATGGTGAATCCATCAATGATTATGAGCATCTGCACGGTACGCCACGCAAGATGGCACCACCAGAACAGTTCCGCGTGCCGATGATGGTGTGGATGTCTGATAAATATCTGGAAGATCCAGAGAAAGCCAAAATGTTTGCTCATCTGAAACAGCAGGCAGAAATTAAGGTACCGCGCCGTCACGTTGAGTTGTACGACACCATCATGGGGTGCCTGGGTTATACCTCTCCGGACGGGGGGATTAACGAAAATAACAACTGGTGCAAACTGCCTGAAAGCAGCCAGAAAGCCGCGCAGTAGCTTGCCTGGCGAGTTTATCGCCAGTTGAATGGCTTTTTTAAATTAAGGGATTGACGGGGGCGCACCTCAGCAGTAAGATGCGCTCCGCATTCGGCGAGTAGCGCAGCTTGGTAGCGCAACTGGTTTGGGACCAGTGGGTCGGAGGTTCGAATCCTCTCTCGCCGACCACATTCAAAAAAGGGCTAACCGCAAGGTTAGCCCTTTTTGCATTAACGCTTTATTCGTCCAGATTAGCCAAAACACCTCTTAGTCCTGCTTCTTCCTGCCTGTTCGTGATTTTGTGACATAATCCATTGTATTTTTTTATATATAGATTGATCTTTTTTCGCGTTGCTTATGGATAACCTCAGCATTTTTCGCTGTGCGTTTTAACGTTCGCGGTATTTAGTGCTCAGATAATCACCGTTCTGCAAGAAAATTTACCCATTCTGAATAAAAGTTAATCACTGATTGTTGCGAAATATGAAGATATTTGTGCTGCAACATGGCGAGTAGCATAAATTTCCCTGCTGAAAACTGGCGTACATAGTTTTTTTAATCTTTGTTTGCGGTTTCTCACACTCAGCGTAAATCCCCGTCACCTGTATTGACGTTTTCACATTCTGTTGACAGATTGTAGGGCACGAGGGGCATTTCAGGGACGATCTGCGCTGCAACTCCAACGCTCTTCTGAAAGGATTCTCCATCCCTTTAACGCCTTCGGGCATCACCGACCGGACCGGGTAAAAAATAAATAAAGGTCAGGCGGCGTAACACAACAAAGCAAAACATCACATTGGAGCAGAATAATGAGTATTTCCTTGAAGAAGTCAGGGATGCTGAAGCTTGGTCTGAGCCTGGTGGCTATGACCGTGGCAGCAAGCGTACAGGCAAAAACCCTGGTTTACTGTTCTGAAGGCTCGCCGGAAGGCTTTAACCCACAGCTCTTTACCTCTGGTACGACTTACGACGCAAGCTCTGTGCCGATCTATAACCGTCTGGTTGAATTCAAAACCGGCACCACGGAAGTGATTCCTGGCCTGGCGGAGAAGTGGGACGTCAGCGAAGACGGTAAAACCTATACCTTCCACCTGCGCCAGGGCGTGAAGTGGCAGGACAGCAAAGAATTCAAACCAACGCGCGACTTCAACGCCGATGACGTTGTGTTCTCCTTCGATCGTCAGAAAAACGCTCAGAACCCGTACCACAAAGTGTCCGGCGGCAGCTATGAGTACTTCGAAGGGATGGGTCTGCCAGACCTGATCGCTGAAGTGAAAAAAGTGGACGATAAAACCGTTCAGTTCGTGCTGACTCGCCCGGAAGCGCCATTCCTGGCGGACCTGGCCATGGACTTCGCCTCTATCCTCTCTAAAGAGTACGCGGACAACATGCTGAAAGCCGGCACGCCGGAAAAAGTGGACCTGAACCCAATCGGTACCGGTCCGTTCCAGCTGCTGCAGTACCAGAAAGACTCCCGTATTCTGTACAAAGCGTTCCCGGGCTACTGGGGTACCAAACCACAGATCGACCGTCTGGTCTTCTCCATCACGCCTGACGCGTCTGTGCGTTACGCAAAACTGCAGAAAAACGAATGCCAGGTTATGCCATACCCGAACCCGGCTGATATCGCCCGCATGAAGCAGGACAAGAATATCAACCTGATGGAGCAGGCTGGTCTGAACGTGGGCTATCTCTCCTTCAACACCGAGAAGAAACCGTTTGATGACGTGAAAGTGCGTCAGGCGCTGACCTATGCGGTGAACAAAGAAGCGATCATCAAGGCCGTTTACCAGGGCGCCGGCGTTGCGGCTAAAAACCTGATCCCGCCAACCATGTGGGGCTATAACGATGACGTTAAAGACTACACCTACGATCCAGAGAAAGCGAAAGCGCTGCTGAAGGAAGCAGGGCAGGATAAAGGCTTTACCGTTGAACTGTGGGCGATGCCGGTACAGCGTCCGTACAACCCGAACGCACGCCGTATGGCTGAAATGGTTCAGGCTGACTGGGCGAAAATCGGCGTTCAGGCCAAGATTGTCACCTACGAGTGGGGCGAGTATCTGAAGCGCGCCAAAGCGGGTGAGCATCAGGCAGTGATGATGGGCTGGACCGGTGACAACGGGGATCCGGACAACTTCTTCGCCACCCTCTTCAGCTGCGCGGCGGCAAAAGACGGCTCTAACTACTCTCGCTGGTGTTATAAGCCGTTTGAAGACCTGATCCAGCCGGCACGTGCCACCGACGATCACAACAAACGTATTGAACTCTACAAGCAGGCACAGGTTGTTATGCACGATCAGGCTCCGGCTCTGATTGTTGCTCACTCCACTGTGTACGAGCCAGTGCGCAAAGAAGTGAAAGGCTACGTGGTTGATCCGCTGGGCAAACACCACTTCGAAAACGTATCTGTTGAATAATCAGTAGGGCGTTCTCCCTCTCCCTGTGGGAGACGATAGGGGTGAGGGGCTTGCATGCTAGCCCTCACCCTAACCCTCTCCTGCGGGAGAGGGAATTTACATTTGTGAGCAATACAGACGCCACGCCACTGGTCGTGCGTCTTCAGAGAGAATCCGGGTTATGTTGCAGTTCATCCTCCGACGTCTGGGACTTGTCATCCCCACGTTTATCGGTATCACCCTTCTCACTTTTGCCTTTGTCCATATGATCCCCGGCGACCCGGTAATGATTATGGCGGGCGAGCGTGGTATTTCCCCTGAACGTCATGCGCAGCTGCTGGCTGAACTCGGCCTCGATAAGCCGATGTGGCAGCAGTACCTCCACTATATCTGGGGCGTCATGCATGGTGACTTAGGGATTTCACTGAAAAGCCGTCTTCCGGTGTGGGACGAGTTCGTGCCGCGTTTTAAAGCGACACTGGAGCTTGGCATCTGCGCCATGATTTTTGCCACTGCGGTGGGTATCCCTGTCGGGGTGCTGGCTGCCGTTAAACGTGGCTCTATTTTTGACCATACCGCTGTGGGCCTGGCGCTGACCGGCTACTCCATGCCGATCTTCTGGTGGGGCATGATGCTGATTATGCTGGTCTCGGTGCAGCTTAACCTGACGCCGGTCTCCGGACGCGTCAGCGATATGGTCTTCCTCGATGATTCCAACCCGTTGACCGGCTTTATGCTGATTGATACGGCGATATGGGGCGAAGAGGGCAACTTTATTGATGCGGTCGCGCATATGATCCTGCCGGCAATGGTGCTCGGCACGATCCCTCTGGCGGTAATCGTGCGTATGACCCGTTCGTCAATGCTGGAAGTGCTGGGCGAGGATTATATTCGTACCGCGCGTGCTAAAGGCCTGACGCGTATGCGAGTCATCATCGTTCATGCGCTGCGTAACGCCATGCTGCCGGTGGTGACCGTTATCGGTCTGCAGGTGGGTACGCTGCTGGCAGGGGCGATCCTGACCGAAACCATCTTCTCCTGGCCGGGCCTTGGCCGCTGGCTGATTGACGCGCTGCAACGCCGTGACTATCCGGTCGTGCAGGGCGGTGTATTGCTGGTCGCGACGATGATTATTCTCGTCAACCTGCTGGTCGATTTGCTGTACGGCGTGGTGAACCCGCGTATTCGTCATAAGAAGTAAGGGGCCATCATGTCACACGTTTCTGAAAATAAAGTGGTTGCTGCACCGGTTCCAATGACGCCGCTGCAGGAATTCTGGCACTACTTCAAGCGCAATAAAGGCGCGGTAGTGGGGCTGATCTATGTCTCTGTCATGATCCTGATTGCCGTGTTTGCAAACGTGCTTGCACCGTATAACCCGGCCGATCAGTTCCGTGACGCGCTGCTGGCCCCCCCTGCATGGCAGGACGGCGGGAGCCTGGCTCACCTGTTGGGTACCGATGATGTAGGTCGCGACGTGTTGTCGCGTCTGATGTACGGCGCGCGTCTGTCGCTGCTGGTGGGCTGCCTGGTGGTGGTGCTGTCCCTGATCATGGGGATCATCCTCGGCCTGGTTGCGGGTTATTTTGGCGGCATTGTTGATAACATCATCATGCGTATCGTCGACATCATGCTGGCGCTGCCAAGCCTGCTGCTGGCCCTGGTGCTGGTGGCGATATTTGGCCCGTCGATCGGTAATGCCGCGCTTGCGCTGACCTTCGTGGCACTCCCTCACTACGTGCGTTTAACCCGTGCGGCAGTGCTGGTGGAAGTGAACCGCGACTACGTCACCGCGTCCCGCGTGGCCGGTGCCGGTGCGATGCGCCAGATGTTCGTCAATATCTTCCCGAACTGCCTTGCGCCGCTGATTGTTCAGGCGTCGCTCGGCTTCTCTAACGCCATTCTTGATATGGCCGCTCTTGGCTTCCTGGGCATGGGTGCGCAGCCGCCAACACCGGAGTGGGGCACGATGCTCTCCGACGTGTTGCAGTTCGCACAAAGCGCCTGGTGGGTTGTCACCTTCCCGGGTCTGGCAATTCTGCTGACGGTGCTGGCATTTAACCTGATGGGTGATGGTCTGCGCGATGCACTTGATCCCAAACTGAAGCAGTAAGAGGCACGAGATGGCGTTATTAAATGTAGATAAATTATCGGTGCACTTCGGCGATGAAGGCACCCCGTTTCGCGCCGTGGACCGCATCAGCTACAGCGTAAATCAGGGCGAAGTGGTTGGCATTGTTGGGGAATCCGGTTCCGGTAAGTCCGTAAGCTCACTGGCGATTATGGGGCTGATCGATTATCCGGGCCGGGTGATGGCGGAAAACCTGCAGTTCAATGGTCAGGATCTGAAGCGCATTTCCGAGAAACAGCGCCGCCAGCTGGTGGGCGCGGAAGTGGCGATGATCTTCCAGGACCCGATGACCAGCCTGAACCCCTGCTACACCGTGGGCTTCCAGATTATGGAGGCGATCAAGGTCCATCAGGGCGGTAACAAGAAAACCCGTCGTCAGCGGGCGATCGACCTGCTGAACCAGGTGGGGATCCCTGACCCGGCATCGCGCCTTGATGTCTACCCGCATCAGCTTTCTGGCGGGATGAGTCAGCGTGTGATGATCGCAATGGCAATTGCCTGTCGGCCAAAACTGCTGATTGCCGATGAGCCGACCACAGCGCTGGACGTGACCATCCAGGCGCAAATCATCGAGCTGCTGCTGGAACTGCAGCAGAAAGAGAACATGGCGCTGGTGCTGATTACGCACGACCTGGCGCTGGTGGCTGAAGCAGCACACAAAATCATCGTGATGTATGCAGGACAGGTGGTGGAGACCGGAAGTTCGCACGATATCTTCCGCGCACCGCGTCATCCGTATACCCAGGCGCTTTTACGTGCGCTGCCGGAGTTTGCCCAGGATAAAGCGCGTCTGGCGTCGCTGCCGGGTGTGGTACCGGGTAAATATGACCGTCCGCAGGGCTGCCTGCTGAATCCGCGTTGCCCGTATGCGACGGATAAATGCCGTGCAGAAGAGCCTGAGCTGAACCAGCTGGCTGACGGTCGTCAGTCGAAATGCCACTACCCACTCGATGATGCCGGGAGGCCAACACTATGAGTACGCAACAGGCCACCACGCAACAACCGCTGTTGCAGGCTATCGACCTGAAAAAACACTACCCGGTGAAGAAGGGGATTTTTGCCCCTGAGCGCCTGGTGAAAGCGCTGGACGGCGTCTCCTTTACCCTCGAACGCGGTAAAACGCTGGCGGTGGTCGGGGAGTCGGGCTGCGGCAAATCAACCTTAGGCCGTCTGCTGACGATGATTGAAACGCCTACCGGCGGCGAGCTCTATTATCAGGGGCAGGATCTGCTCAAGCACGATCCGCAGGCGCAGAAGCTGCGTCGCCAGAAAATCCAGATTGTGTTCCAGAACCCGTACGGTTCATTGAACCCGCGCAAGAAAGTGGGGCAGATTCTGGAAGAGCCGCTGCTGATTAACAGTAATCTCAGCAAAGAGCAGCGTCGTGAAAAAGCGCTGGCGATGATGGCGAAAGTCGGCCTGAAAACCGAGCATTACGATCGCTACCCGCATATGTTCTCTGGCGGCCAGCGCCAGCGTATCGCCATCGCCCGTGGCCTGATGCTCGACCCGGATGTCGTGATTGCCGATGAACCTGTCTCAGCGCTCGACGTTTCCGTGCGCGCACAGGTGCTGAATCTGATGATGGATCTGCAGCAGGAGCTGGGGCTGTCTTACGTATTTATCTCCCATGACCTGTCGGTGGTAGAGCATATCGCTGATGAAGTGATGGTGATGTATCTGGGGCGCTGCGTGGAGAAGGGGACGAAAGATCAGATCTTTAATAACCCTCGCCACCCATACACCCAGGCGCTGCTCTCTGCGACACCGCGCCTGAACCCGGACGATCGTCGTGAGCGTATTAAGCTGACCGGTGAACTGCCAAGTCCGTTGAATCCACCTCCGGGATGTGCATTCAACGCCCGTTGCAGTCGCCGCTTTGGCCCTTGCACCCAACTACAGCCGCAGCTGAAAGATTATCGCGGTCAGCTGGTGGCCTGCTTTGCGGTCGATCAGGATGAAAACGGCGAAAAGCCGCAGGCGTAAACAAAAAAACCGGCGTTAAGCCGGTTTTTTTATGTCTGCTAACCTATTTCCGCAAACGAATCTGGTCGACAGCGTGTTTCTCGCTCTTGGTGAGGATCAGGCTCGCCCGCTCGCGGGTAGGGAGAATGTTCTCTTTCAGGTTTACGTAGTTGATCTCGTTCCACAGACCTGTCGCCACCTTCACCGCCTCTTCTTCAGAAAGCTGGGCGTAGTGATGGAAATAGGAGTCCGGGTCGGTGAACGCCCCTTCGCGGAACTTCAGGAAGCGGTTGATATACCAGCTTTGCAGCAAATCTTCCGGTGCATCGACATAAATAGAGAAATCGACGAAGTCAGAGACAAACACGTGATGCGGATCGTGAGGATAATCCATCCCGCTTTGCAGCACATTTAACCCTTCCAGAATCAGAATGTCTGGCTGCACCACCGTTTTGTCTCCGCCCGGAATGCGATCGTAAATCAGGTGCGAATAGACCGGCGCCGTGACGTTAGGCACGCCGGATTTCAGGTCAGAGACAAATTTCACCAGACGGTGCATGTCATAAGAGAGCGGGAAGCCCTTCTTCTTCATCAGCCCGCGTTCTTTTAACACCTCATTGGGGTGCAGAAAGCCGTCGGTGGTGATCAGCTCCACGCTGCGGTGTTCTGGCCAGCGGCTCAGGAGAGCCTGCAAGACACGCGCGGTGGTGCTTTTACCTACCGCCACGCTGCCAGCAATACTGATGATATAAGGAATGCGCTGACCATTGGTTCCAAGGAACTGCTCCAGCACCGCCTGACGGCGCAGGTTGGAACTGATATAGAAGTTAAGCAAGCGTGAGAGGGGGAGATAAATTTCTGCCACCTCTTCCAGGGACAGATCTTCGTTTATCCCTTTTAACCGTGCGATTTCACCTTCCGTCAGCGTCATAGGGACGGAATCACGCAGGGCAGCCCACTGGCTGCGGTTAAAGTGAAGATAAGGCGTCATTAACGTTTGCTCTTTTTTGCTCATAAGCATGCTTCAGTGAGCCAGCATCACACTGCCGGATCATGGCTCATCACACAGTTAATTTTGGACAATGGGCAGGAGGTTAACACCAGATGACAGGAATAATAAGAAAAAAGATGGAAAGCGCTGCGTTACGCGGAAGCTGTCACGCTACGGTGTATGCGATGCAATTCGCTCATATATGTTGAATATTTGACCGTGAATGGCTACTTTTACAGCGCTTGATGCGTGGTTAGCATAAAATGTGAGCGAAAGAACGTTTTATGCAAATTTTTAGTTGCATGACCGCGCAGGTATCCATAGAATGCGCGCTACTTGATGCCGACTTAGCTCAGTAGGTAGAGCAACTGACTTGTAATCAGTAGGTCACCAGTTCGATTCCGGTAGTCGGCACCATCAAGTCCGGTGGGGTTCCCGAGCGGCCAAAGGGAGCAGACTGTAAATCTGCCGTCACAGACTTCGAAGGTTCGAATCCTTCCCCCACCACCACTTTCTGGCAGCGTAAATGCCGCCGGAGCTGGTTTAAAAGCTGAATCAGCTCGAACTTAAAAAGAGAGAAATCTCTTTTTTTGTTACAGAAAGAACTGGGTAGCCGAGTTTCAGGATGCGGGCATCGTATAATGGCTATTACCTCAGCCTTCCAAGCTGATGATGCGGGTTCGATTCCCGCTGCCCGCTCCAATACGTGCTGATATGGCTCAGTTGGTAGAGCGCACCCTTGGTAAGGGTGAGGTCCCCAGTTCGACTCTGGGTATCAGCACCACTTCACTTCTCCTTCCCGTTTCTCTCTGTTTCAATTTTACTTGATTCAACAGTTCAGGCATTTCGCCTGGTTGATGTGGTGATATCACCGATTTATCCGTGTCTTAGAGGGACAATCGATGTCTAAAGAAAAGTTTGAACGTACAAAACCGCACGTTAACGTCGGTACTATCGGCCACGTTGACCATGGTAAAACAACGCTGACCGCTGCAATCACTACCGTTCTGGCAAAAACCTACGGTGGTTCTGCTCGTGCATTCGACCAGATCGATAACGCACCAGAAG
>NZ_JACASJ010000005.1:0-96200 GCF_013391025.1 Enterobacter sp. SECR19-1250
CGGTGGAGCTGCATGACAAAGTCATCGGGCATTATCTGAACATAAAACACTATCAATAAGTTGGAGTCATTACCAAAATCACCAGATAATAAAAACGTTATGCACCAAAATAATGAAATTTTTATGACTCTGCCTCAAAAGAAGGCAAGCAAAACGTTTCGATAAAAATAAAACATTAGATAGTGGCTTCAATAGTAGAATATATGCAACAAATCATCGCTTCGCTTACAAGGATAAATATTCACCAATTTTCAGTATCCTGAAGGAATTATTAACCGGTGCTAAATTAACAAGCGCGTCAGTTAACTCTCTGACTGGTTCATCAAGTGATTCATCCGCCAGTTCAAACACGCCCCAGTGAATGGGAAAAGCTAAGGGACTTCCCAGCTGCTGCCACAATGCGACGGCAGATTGCGGATCCATATGGTGTACCGCCATGAACCATCTTGGTGCATAGGCGCCAATGGGCAACGCGGCGGCGTCGATTTTGCCCAATCGTTCCGGGATCAAAAGCAGCTCCGGAGAGTAACCCGTATCGCCGCTAAACCAGAAACGGCGGTGTCGCCCCTCAAAGACCCAGCCACACCACAGAGAGCGATTGCGGTTCCAGAATGTTCGCATGCTCCAGTGCTGTGCCGGTACGGCGGTCAGGGTTATCCCCTGCCAGGTGATACTCTGCCACCAGTCGAGTTCAACGATGCGCCTTGCTCCCCGGCGGCGAAACCACTGTGCAAGTCCTAACGGCACGAAGAAACTGACGTCGGGAAAGCGCTTCAGGATACGGCGAATGGTCGCGTCATCAAGGTGATCGTAATGATTGTGAGAGATAACCACTGCATCAAGCTGCGTGAGTTGTTCCACAGAGAGAGCGGGAGGCGTTCTGCGCAGGGGCCCCAGGAACGGTACGGGAGAGGCGCGTCGGGAAAACACCGGGTCGGTGAGAAGAGTATTGCCGTCCATTTGCAGCAGCATACTCGCATGCCCCAGCCACCATACCCCATCTTCATGAGGTTGATTAAGCGACACGGGCTGCCACCACTGGCGGATAAAGTCGTCATAACCGAGCGCAGGAGGTTTGGGCAAACCGGCTTCTTTACGCGCTTTACGCCAGCGCTCAAGGTCGCCGGGCTGATGCCCAACGGGACAGGTATTCTGAAAACCGTTCGGTGTGTGATGCTTCAGGGAGGCGTCATACCAGGGATTTTTCCAGACCACAACCACCTCCCAGGTCAGAAAGATTAACGCTCTGCCACCAGACGGATAAAGTCGTCTTTGTCGTCGCTCTCTTCCGCAGCAGCCTCTTTCGCCGTCTCTTTCTCTTCCGGTTCGTTAGCCTCACACAGACGGCGTAACAGCGCATTCTGACGCTTTTGCTGATCGAGCAGCGCTTCCAGCAGTTCGATCTGCTCGTTCGTCCGGGAGCTCGCACGGTTCACGAAAAACCAGATGACAAGTCCCACCAGCAAAACAACGACAGAAACCATCAGGGATGCCATATTCAGCAGCCCTGAATTCAGTAACTCACCCATTTCACCACCTCAATAAAAACACGCATTTTACCACTGGCGCGAAGGAAGGAAATCACCTTAAGAAAAAATGCCTGTTACCACGGAATAAACTTATTGATTGCGCAAACGCCGCTAAAAAACTGTACATCCTGATCGCACATCACATTGATCGTCTGCGTCCACAACACCACGCATGCAATCAGCACGATAACCAGAATTACCCAGCGTATTTTTTTCACTCCACACTCCGTCTTAACACCTGTTGCATACAGGTTATCACGGTTATCTTAAACAAGGACTAACTGTAACGCCTGTAAGCCCTTTTCAGAATCATGCACTTGTTTCATAGAGTAAACCGTTTAGTCTTGAGGCATGACAACAAAGATAAAGAGGCAATGATGCATTTAATCATTCGAACAATTATTGCACTGGCCGTAGTATGGATTGGCCTTTTATTAACCGGATATGGCGTGCTTGTGGGGAGCACCGAAAACGCAGCTGGATTAGGTATCCAGTGTAAATACCTGACTGCCCAGGGAATGAGCACCGCCCAGTACCTGCATTCTGATAGCGGGATCATCGGGTTAACCAACTGCCCGGTTCTGCGTAAAACTTCTGTCGTCATTGATAACGGTTAATTACCCTTTTTTACGACCGATAAAAAACGCCGCAATGTCTGCGGCGTTTTTTTATGCTGAGAGGGGTTAAAACGGATACGCGTTATAGCCCATCTGCTCAGAAATCTTACGCGCGGCGGTATGAAGAATAGCAACATACTCATGCAGACGCTCTTCTGAGAAGCGCAGCGTCGGGAAGGAGATACTCAGACCCGCAATCACCACACCAAAGCGGTCAAATACCGGCACACCAATGCAGCGCAGCCCTTCTTCCTGCTCTTCGTTATCTTCGCCATAGCCCTGCTCACGTACCTTATCAAGCACCGTCAGCAGTTCGTCCGTGCTGGTGATGGTACGCTGGGTACTGCGTTTGTACTCCACCCCATCCAGAATCTGCTTCACTTCTTCACGGTCGCGCCAGGCCAGCAGAACTTTGCCGATAGCCGTGCTGTATAACGGATTGCGACGCCCGATGCGAGAGTACATGCGCAGGTTATACATAGAGTCAATTTTATGGATGTAAACAATGCTGTCTTCATCCAGAGCACCCAGGTGAATGGTTTCTTTGGTCAGACGAGAGAGCTCACGCATCTGGATATCTGCACTACGCACCAGGTCAACGTTTTGCAGCGCACGGGCACCTAATTCGAACAGTTTCAGCGTCAGAGAATATTTTTCAGACTCGCCTTCCTGCGCGACATACCCCAGTGACTTCATGGTTTGCAAAAAGCGATAAACGGTGCTTTTCGACATCATCACACGCTGCGACAATTCTGTAATACCAATTTCACGCTCTTCTCCGAGCGCCTGCAGGATGCCAAACACCTTCAGCACGGAAGAAACAGAATCGGGTTGTTTATCCAAATCTGCAATTGCCATTCATCACCTCATAGAGAGTGTTTTATAAAAATCAGAACCGGTTTTTATTATAAATTCCCGTCATGCCTGCTGCAATCAATCCGCGTTTACTTCGTTACAAATCTGCGACATAAAGCGGTTGTAACAGTGCTAAAATAGTTACCCTGAGAATAATTTCATACTGAGCTATTCATCCCACATGGAAAAAAAACTGTCCGATGGCCTGCCTTTACCCCAGCGGTATGGCGCTATCGCTACGATTATCATCGGTATTTCAATGGCCGTGCTCGACGGCGCGATTGCCAATGTTGCCCTGCCCACCATTGCCAGCGATCTGCATGCCTCACCCGCCAGCTCAATCTGGATTGTTAACGCTTATCAGATAGCGATCGTGATCTCACTGCTCTCGTTCTCGTTTCTGGGTGATATGTTCGGCTACCGGCGGGTGTATCAGTGCGGTCTGGCTGTGTTTACCTTAACCTCCCTGTTCTGCGCCCTCTCTGATTCGCTGCATATGCTGACGCTGGCCCGCATTGCGCAGGGTTTTGGCGGCGCGGCGTTGATGAGCGTTAATACCGCGTTGATTCGCTTAATTTATCCTCAGCGCCATTTAGGGCGCGGAATGGGAATAAACTCCTTTATTGTGGCGGTATCCTCGGCCGCCGGGCCCACCATTGCGGCGGCTATACTGTCTGTCGCCTCATGGCAATGGTTGTTCGCCATAAATGTGCCGCTGGGTATGGTGGCCATTTTCTTTGCCCTGCGCTATCTGCCGGGGAACGGCCCCAAAAGCACCATGCCTCGTTTTGATATCGCCAGTGCGGTGATGAATGCGCTGACCTTTGGCCTGCTGATTACGGCCCTGAGCGGCTTTGCGCAGGGTCAATCACTCCTGCTGACCGTTGCAGAGGTTGCTGCTCTGCTGATCATTGGCTACTTCTTTGTTCGCCGCCAGCTCGCTTTGCCTGTGCCGTTACTGCCGGTGGATCTGCTGCGTATTCCGCTTTTTTCGCTCTCAATATGCACCTCCATCTGTTCGTTCTGCGCCCAGATGCTCGCCCTCGTCTCTCTGCCCTTTTTCCTGCAGAGCGTAATAGGACGTTCGGAAGTGGAGACTGGACTGCTGCTGACCCCATGGCCGCTGGCAACGATGGTGATGGCACCGCTGGCAGGTTATCTCATAGAGCGCGTGCATGCCGGATTACTGGGCGCGCTGGGGCTGGCAGTCATGGCGGCGGGTCTGTTTGCGCTGGCGCTGCTTCCCTCGCAACCTACGGATCTGGATATTATCTGGCGCATGATCCTCTGCGGTGCCGGTTTTGGCCTGTTCCAGTCGCCGAACAACCACACCATTATCACCTCCGCACCGCGCCACCGCAGTGGAGGAGCCAGTGGCATGTTGGGTACCGCGCGCCTGCTGGGGCAAAGCACCGGTGCGGCACTGGTCGCCCTGATGTTCAACCTTGCCGGGCAGAATGGTAATCACCTTGCGCTCCTCACCGCAGGCGCACTTGCCACCCTTGCCGCGATCGTCAGCGGCCTGCGCGTCACACAGCCAAGCGTACAGGCATAAAAAAAGCCGGGCGGAGTTACCTCCGCCCGGCTCAGACTGCATCTTCAGCGTTACTTCAGGTATTCCCCACTGCGCAGCGCTTCAATACGTTTATCCAGCGGCGGGTGAGACATAAACAGCTCGCTCAACGATTTTGATTTACCGTTGATGCAGAATGCCATCATGCTGTTAGCTTCCTGCGGCTCGTAGCTGGTTTTCAGACGCTGCAGGGCAGCAATCATCTTCTCACGACCAACCAGTTTCGCAGAGCCGGCATCCGCATGGAATTCACGGTGACGGGAGAACCACATGGTGATGATGCTGGCCAGAATGCCGAACACCAGCTCCAGAACCATTGATACCGCGAAGTAGATCAGCGGGTTACCGTTGCTCTCTTCACCTTCATCGCGGTTTCCACCCATAAAGCCAGCGGCGATCTGCGCCAGAATACGGGAAATAAAGATCACAAAGGTGTTCACCACGCCCTGAATCAGCGTCATGGTTACCATGTCACCGTTCGCAATATGGCTGATTTCGTGCGCGATAACCGCTTCGGCTTCGTCACGGCTCATGTTCTGCAGCAGCCCGGTACTTACGGCAACCAGCGAGGCATCGCGACGGGCACCCGTAGCAAAGGCATTGATGTCCGGCGCATGGTAAATGGCAACCTGCGGCATGGCGATCCCCGCCTGCTTAGCTTGCTGCGCCACCGTATTCATCAGCCACTGCTCCATATCGTTGCGCGGCTGTTCAATGACCTCACCACCTACCGATTTCAGCGCCATCCACTTCGAGATCAGCAGTGAAATAAAAGAGCCACCAAAACCAAACAGCAGCGCCATAATCAACAGACCCTGAACGCTACTCGACTGAATTCCTGTCAGGCTTAGCACCAGCCCGAATACCACCATTACCGCCAGGTTGGTGAGCAGGAAGAGCGCGATTCGCATCATAATTTTCTTTTAACCTCAGTTTAACAAAACGCACTATGCGATTACCCACATCGTATGGGTATTGTGGCTATTTTCAAGCATACGAAGGGCGTAAGTCACCAGAAAGACACAACTTTACACAATTGGAAATCTGCCTGACGGAAGGATGCAGAACAAAAAGAAACAGGCACAATTTCTTGTGCCTGTTGGGGATTATTTTGCCGGAGCGGGTTGCTCGGCGGGCCTGGCTTTTTCGAGTTTCGCCAGGTCAAGAGCGATATGTACCGTCTCGTCCAGGTACGGATCCGGCTCCTGGTAATCTTTTGGCAGATCGTCCAGTTTCTTGAGCAACGGTTTACCTTCACGTTTGAAGCGATCGTTGATACGCGCCAGACGCGTTGCGTCATCCTCATTGTTCTCTTTCTCACGCTGAGCGTAGTTCAGAGAAACAATATTCCGTTTTTCTTTCAGGGCATTAAAGCGGGCAATGTCCTTCATGATGTACTGGAATTCAGGATCTTTCGCGATGCGTTCGTTGTGGTCTTTCAGTAGCTCCGGACCAAACTGGGTCATATCACCGGCTTTCACGTAAGTCGCGGCATTGATGCTATCCCACGGCAACGCGTTATCTTCAAACTTCTCACCGGTTTCCGTCTCTTCCGTGCCTGTCGGCATCATGATGTCTGGCGTCACGCCCTTACGCTGCGTACTGCCGCCGTTCACACGATAGAATTTCTGAATGGTGTACTGAACAGACCCCAGCGCAGGCCATTCCGGACGCAGCATCTGATCGTAAATACGATTCAGAGAACGATACTGCTGCACGGTACCTTTACCGAACGTTGGCTCACCCACGATCAGCGCGCGACCATAGTCCTGCATTGCAGCGGCAAAGATTTCTGATGCTGACGCACTGAAGCGATCGACCAGCACCACCAGCGGGCCCTTGTAGTAAACCACGCCATCATTGTCGGCATCTTCACGCACTTTACCGTTGTTATCGCGCACCTGCACGACCGGACCAGACGGGATAAACAGGCCAGACAGAGAGACAGCTTCTGTCAGTGCACCACCGCCGTTGCTGCGCAGATCGATGATCACGCTGCTGACGTTCTGCTTCTCAAGCTTCTGCAGCTGCACTTTTACGTCATCGGTCAGCCCTACGTAGAAGCCAGGAATATCAAGTACACCCACCTTCTCTTTACCGACGGTTTTCACCGACATTTTCACCGCGCGGTCTTCAAGACGAATACGCTCGCGGGTCAGGGTTACGATACGGGTTTTAGTGCCTTTCCCGGCAGGCAGAATTTCAAGACGAACTTTGCTGCCTTTCGGACCTTTGATCAGCACAACCACATCGTCCAGACGCCAGCCGATGACATCAACCATGTTCTGCCCGGTTTGGCCTACACCGACAATGCGATCGCCTACGCTTATCGCTTTGCTTTTTGATGCCGGGCCACCCGCAACCATGGAGTTGATCACCGTGTAATCGTCGTCCATCTGCAGCACCGCGCCGATACCTTCCAGAGACAGGCTCATTTCGGTATTGAACTGTTCGGTGTTACGCGGGGAGAGATAGTTCGTGTGCGGGTCGATTTCGTGGGCAAAGGCAGTCATTGCCAGCGAGAAAACATCTTCGCTGTTGGTTTGTGCCAGACGACGAATGGCAAACTTGTAACGGCGCGTCAGCGTGTCACGGATCTCTTTCTCATCTTTGCCAGTGAGCTTGAGACTCAGTTCGTCGTACTTCACTTTGCTGTCCCACAGGGCGTTCAACTCGGCTTCGTCTTTCGGCCAGGGCGCTTTACTGCGGTCCAGATTAAAGGTGTCGTTGCCGGTGAAGTCCATCGGACGTTCCAGCACTTTCAGCGCATATTGATAACGTTCAAAGCGGCGCTTTTGTGCCAGGTTATACAGATCGTAGAACAGATCCAGCTTGCCGGAACGCAGCTCATCACCGACGTCGGATTTACGTTTGGCGAACTGCTCGACATCGCTGGCGAGCAGTACGTTATGGCTGTAATCCAGCAAGTTCAGATAGCGGTCGAAGATTTTGGCCGAAAAGGCCTGATCGAGATCGAACTGACGATAGTGCGAACGGGTGAAGCGTGACGTCACACGCTCGCTCACCGTCGCGTGCTGCGTCTCTTCCTTGAGAACCGGAATTTGATCAACACGCGTAATATCGTCCACTGCGAAAGCATGGCCTGTTATGGCAAACAGGCCCGCCAGCGCGGTGAGCTTAAAAAAAGTGTTCATGCCAGGCTTGGCCTCCGTTTCAGAACAACAAGTGTTCTGCGCGTACAATCATTGACATACCAGAAGTCAGCTGTACACGAACGCCATCTTTGGTGATTTCCATAACGGTGGCGTCCATTGCATTGTTACCCGCTTTTACCTTCAGTGCCTGACCGACGCTCAGGGCGTTGATGTCTGAAACCGGAGTGTGGCGCTGCTCTTCACGAGGCGCGCGCGGGGCTTTAGCTGCTGGTTTGTCAGCACGCGGTTTGCGATCGTTATTTTCGGTGCGACGCGGTGCAGGACGCGGTTTACGCTCACGGCGAGGCGCTTCTTCCTGGCCGTTTGCCGCAGCGGCTTCACGTTTTTTCGCCTGCTGTTCTGCACGTTGTGCCTGAACGCGTGCTTTGGCTTCTTCAAGCTGCTTACGCGCATGCTCGACGTGCTGCTCGTCCAGCTCACCACATGGGTTGCCGTCAAGATCCACGCGAGTCGCACCCGGTTTGATACCGTACAGGTAACGCCAGCTCGAAGTATAAAGACGTAAGGCGGAACGCAGCTGAGTTTTGCTGAGGTTCATTTCCCCCTCAACGCGTGCTACCAGATCCTGAAAAATACCGACTTTCAGGGGACGAGCTTCGCCTTCAGCGCTGAAGCACTGTGGGAAACGCTCGGCCAGAAATGCGATAACTTCTTTACTGCTATTCAACTTAGGTTGATTTTCCATGAAATTTCCTGATTACAACGGACGTTGCCAACAAGCGCAGGCATGAACAGGCGTCATTATAATGACGCTATCAGTAAATGCTACGTTATCCGTTGATTATCCTGCGACGCTCGCAAAGAATTTTTGATAATCGGTTGCTGCAAGAACGTTTTCCAGATTCGCCACCAGCTCGCGCAGCCCCTGTTCGTCCTCGATTGTAAAGCGACTGAAGACCGTACTGTCGATGTCCAGAACGCCAATAATCTGATTTTTTACCACCAGCGGCAGCACGATTTCAGAATTACTGGCGGCATCACAGGCAATGTGCCCGTCAAACGCATGCACATCTTCCACACGCTGTACCTGATTCTCGGCGACTGCCGTGCCGCAGACACCCCGGCCGACCGGAATGCGCACGCAGGCCAGTTTGCCCTGAAACGGCCCCAGCACCAGCGTTTCACCTTCCAGAAGATAAAAACCGGCCCAGTTCACGTCAGAGAGACGTTCAAACAGCAATGCGCTAGTATTTGCCAGAGTGGCTAAGAAGCTGGTCTCACCCGCCATCAATGCCTTAAAATCGCGGTTTAGGTCCGCGTAGAATTCTGTTTTGTTCATTCTTCAATCACTTAGTTGTCTTACAAAATTACCGCATAGCCTATTAAAATAAGCATTAAATGCGCTCATGCTCAAGATGAATCCATTCATGAGTTATTATAACTTTCAACAATACCTATTTGTGCGCAACTGATGGCCTTAAAAACAACCAAAATCACGCCGACAAAAAAGATAACTGTCCATACGGTAAGCGCAGCTTTGCCTCGTGCACATTATCAGCGTTGCCCCCAGTGCGATACGCTTTTTATGTTGCCGAAGATGAAATCGCACCAAAGCGCCTTTTGTCCCCGCTGCGACGCTAAAATTCGTGATGGCCGGGACTGGTCATTAACCCGTCTCGCCGCCATGGCGGTCACCATGCTGCTGTTGATGCCTTTTGCCTGGAGCGAGCCGCTACTGAAGCTCTACCTGCTCGGCGTGCGCATTGATGCCAACGTGCTGCAGGGGATCTGGCAGATGACGCGCCAGGGCGATCCGGTGACCGCAGCCATGGTGCTTTTCTGCACCGTTGGTGCACCGCTGGTGCTGGTCGCCGCCATTGCGTATCTCTGGTTCGGTAATATTCTCGGCATGAACCTGCGTCCGGTGTTGCTGATGCTCGATAAACTCAAAGAGTGGGTGATGCTGGATATCTATCTGGTGGGCGTTGGCGTGGCCTCCATAAAAGTGCAGGACTACGCGTTTCTGCAACCGGGCGTCGGCCTCTTTGCTTTTATCTGTCTGGTATTGCTCAGTATCTTGACGCTGATCCATCTCAACGTTGAGCAGCTCTGGGAGCGATTTTACCCGCAGCGCCCCGCCACGCGCCCGGACGAGAATCTCCGGGTCTGTCTGGGCTGCCACTATACCGGGCTGCCCGATGCGCGCGGCCGCTGCCCACGCTGCCATATTCCCTTGCGACTGCGGCGCAACAATAGCCTGCAAAAATGCTGGGCCGCCCTCATCGCCTCGTTGATATTCCTGCTTCCTGCCAACATGTTGCCGATATCGATTATTTACGTGAATGGCGGGCGGCAGGAGGATACCATCCTCTCGGGCATTATCTCCCTTGCGCACAGTAATATTGGCGTGGCGGCAATTGTGTTTATCGCCAGTATTCTGGTGCCGTTTACCAAAGTGGTGGTGATGTTTACCCTGCTCATCAGCATTCACTTTAAATGTGAGCAAGGCTTACGTACCCGTATCCTGCTCCTGCGCTTCGTTACCTGGATTGGCCGCTGGTCGATGTTGGATCTGTTCGTGATTTCGTTGATGATGTCGCTGATTAACCGCGACCAGCTACTTGCTTTTACAATGGGACCCGCAGCTTTTTATTTCGGCTCTGCGGTGATATTGACTATTCTTGCTGTGGAATGGCTGGATAGCCGCTTACTTTGGGATGCACATGAGTCAGGAAACCCCCGCTTCGCCGACTGAAGCGAGAATTAAAACAAAACGCCGCATTTCGCCATTCTGGTTGCTGCCTGTCATCGCCCTGATGATTGCAGGCTGGCTTATCTGGACGAGCTATGAAGATCGCGGAAGTACCATCACCATTGATTTCCAGTCTGCCGACGGCATTGTGGCCGGACGTACCCCGGTGCGTTTCCAGGGGGTGGAAGTCGGTACCGTCCAGGATATCTCCCTTGGAAAAGGGCTGAATAAGATTCAGGTGCGGGCCAGCATCAAATCTGATATGCAGGACGCGCTGCGCAGCGAAACACAGTTCTGGCTGGTCACGCCAAAGGCCTCTCTGGCCGGGGTGTCCGGTCTGGATGCGCTGGTTGGCGGGAACTATATCGGCATGATGCCGGGTAAAGGTGAGCCACAGGATCACTTTGTGGCGCTTGATACGCAGCCCAAATATCGTCTCAATAACGGGGATCTGATGATCCACCTGCAGGCGCCGGACTTAGGGTCACTCAACAGCGGCTCGCTGGTGTACTTCCGTAAAATCCCGGTGGGCCGGGTGTACGATTACGCCATCAACCCCAACAAGCAGGGGGTGACTATCGATGTGTTAATCGAGCGTCGCTTTACCAATCTGGTGAAAAAAGGCAGCCGTTTCTGGAACGTTTCCGGCGTGGATGCTGACCTAAGCCTCAGCGGTGCGAAAGTGAAGCTTGAAAGTCTGGCCGCGCTGGTCAATGGTGCCATTGCCTTTGACTCCCCGGAAAATTCCAGCCCTGCCGCCGCAGATGACACGTTCGGTCTGTATGCCGACCTGGCGCACAGCCAGCGTGGCGTGATCGTCAAACTTGCCCTGCCCGATGCCAAAGGGTTAAAAGCCGGTTCTACGCCGCTGATGTATCAGGGGCTTGAGGTCGGTCAGCTCACCAAAATGACGCTCAATCCGGGCGGTTCCGTAACCGGGGAGATGACGGTTGACCCAAGCGTGGTGGATCTTCTGCGCGAGAAAACGCGTATCGAAATGCGCAGCCCGAAACTGTCCCTGAGTGATGCCAGCATCAGCAGCCTCCTGACAGGCAGTACCTTCGAGTTGATCCCCGGCGAAGGCCAGCCCAGCAACACCTTTGTGGTTGCCCCGGCGGATAAAGCCCTGCTGCAAAAACCCGGCGTGGTGACAATAACGCTGAACGCGCCGGAAAGTTACGGTATCGAAGCCGGTCAGCCGCTGATCTTACACGGTGTACAGGTAGGTCAGGTGCTGGAGCGGTCGTTGTCGGAAAACGGTGTGAGCTTCTCCGCCGCAATCGATCCGCAATACAGCAATCTGGTGCATGGCGACAGCAAATTTGTGGTTAACAGCCGCGTAGACGTGAAGGTCGGGCTGGACGGCGTTGAATTTCTCGGAGCCAGTGCGAGCGAGTGGGTGAACGGCGGGATCCGCATCCTGCCGGGCAGCAAAGGTCCCGTTCGTGACAGCTATCCGCTGTATGCCAATCTGGATAAAGCGATTGAAAACAGCATGAGCGATCTGCCGACCACCACGCTGACGCTGAGTGCGGAAACGCTGCCGGACGTTCAGGCAGGCTCGGTCGTGCTGTATCGCAAATTTGAAGTTGGGGAAGTCATCACCGTTCGCCCTCGTGCAGACGCCTTTGATATTGAACTGCACATCAAGCCGGAGTATCGCAAACTGCTTACCCCGAACAGCGTCTTCTGGGCAGAAGGTGGCGCAAAAGTTCAGCTCAACGGTAGCGGGCTGACCGTGCAGGCCTCCCCGCTCTCGCGCGCGCTGCGCGGGGCGATCAGCTTCGATAATCTGCCCGGCGCGGGCGGCAATATGCGCAAGGGTGACAAGCGTATCCTCTTCCCGTCTGAAACCGCTGCACGTGCGGTTGGCGGGCAGATTACCCTGCACGCCTTCGATGCCGGGAAGCTGGCGGAAGGAATGCCTATCCGCTATCTGGGCATTGATATCGGACAGATCCAGAAGCTGACGCTGATCACCGCCCGCAATGAAGTGCAGGCCACCGCGGTGCTTTATCCAGAATATGTGCAGACGTTCGCCCGTTCAGGCACGCGTTTCTCCGTGGTGACGCCGCAGATCTCGGCCGCGGGCGTTGAGCATCTCGACACCATCCTGCAGCCGTATATCAACGTCGAGCCTGGCCGTGGCAACGCGCGTCGGGATTTTGAACTGCAGGAAGCCACCATCACCGACTCGCGCTATCTTGATGGTCTGAGCATTGTGGTAGAAGTACCGGAAGCCGGCTCGCTTAGCATCGGCACGCCAGTTCTGTTCCGCGGTATTGAAGTGGGAACGGTGACCGGCCTGACGCTCGGGACGCTCTCCGACCGCGTGATGGTGGCGTTACGCATCAGCGATCGTTACCAGCATCTGGTGCGGAATAACTCGGTGTTCTGGCTGGCCTCCGGCTATTCGCTGGACTTCGGCCTGACGGGTGGTGTGGTGAAAACCGGTACGTTCAACCAGTTTATTCGCGGCGGTATTGCTTTCGCCACGCCGCCGGGTACACCGCTGGCGCCGAAAGCACAGCCGGGCAAACACTTCCTGCTGCTCGAAAGCGAACCTAAAGAGTGGCGTGAGTGGGGAACCGCCCTGCCGCGTTAATCTCAGGGCTCCGGTGTCAACGCGCCGGAGCCTTTATGTTACACTGCGCACCTGAACTTTTCCCTGTGGTGTGCCCGTGGCTCAAAACTCCGTATATCTTCCTGAACAATTCCTGGCGCAGATGCGCGAGGCGCTTCCTTCTCACCTCTCGTTAGACGATTTTATCGCCGCCTGTCAGCGACCGTTACGCCGGAGTATTCGCGTCAACACGCTGAAAATCAGCGTCGCGGATTTCCTTGCGCTGGTATCACCTTACCACTGGCAGCTCACGCCCGTTCCGTGGTGTGAAGAGGGTTTCTGGATCGACCGGGAGGACGAGGCGTCACTGCCGCTGGGCAGTACCGCCGAGCATTTGAGCGGTCTGTTTTATATTCAGGAAGCCAGCTCAATGCTGCCGGTTGCTGCGCTGTTTGCCGATGGCAACGCGCCTGAACGGGTCATGGATGTGGCTGCCGCCCCCGGTTCAAAAACCACGCAGATTGCCGCCCGCATGGCTAACCGCGGGGCCATTCTCGCCAATGAGTTTTCAGCCAGCCGCGTGAAGGTGCTGCATGCCAACATCAGCCGCTGCGGCATTCAGAATGTTGCCCTGACGCATTTCGACGGACGCGTATTTGGCGCCGCCCTGCCGGAAGCGTTTGACGCCATCCTGCTGGACGCTCCCTGCTCCGGTGAAGGCGTGGTACGCAAAGATCCCGATGCGCTAAAAAACTGGTCAGTTGAAAGCAACCTCGACATTGCCTCAACGCAGCGCGAACTGATCGACAGCGCGTTTCATGCCCTTCGTCCAGGCGGTACGCTGGTTTATTCCACCTGCACGTTAAACCGTGATGAAAACGAAGAGGTCTGCCTGTGGCTGAAAGCGCAATACCCCGATGCGGTTGAGTTTCTGCCACTGAATGACTTATTTGCCTCTGCTGAAGACGCCATCACCCCGGAAGGTTTCCTCCACGTATTCCCGCAGATTTATGACTGCGAAGGATTTTTTGTCGCCCGTCTGCGTAAAACTGCCGCCATCGCACCACTGCCCGCGCCAACATTTAAGGTCGGTAATTTCCCCTTCACACCGTTGAAGAGCCGTGAAGCAGAGCAGGTCACCACCGCAGCCCGCAAAGCCGGACTGAACTGGAACGACGATCTCCACCTCTGGCAGCGTGATAAAGAGATTTGGCTTTTCCCGGCGAACATCGAACCACTTATCGGCAAAGTTCGTTTTTCCCGAATCGGGATCCGCCTGGCGGAAGTGCATAACAAGGGCTATCGCTGGCAGCACGAGGCGGTCATTGCCCTTGCCGGCACGGCTAACACCTTCGCGTTGACGCATCAGGAAGCTGAAGAGTGGTACCGGGGGCGCGATGTGTATCCGGAAACGGCCCCTTCTCAGGATGACGTTGTGGTGACGTACCAGGGATACCCGCTGGGGCTGGCAAAGAAAGTGGGTTCGCGTCTGAAAAACAGCTATCCACGCGAACTGGTGCGCGATGGTCGCCTGTTTACCGGTAACGATCGCGCCGACTAAAAAAAGCGCACTTTTTTACTGGCGATTTTGCTCTCCTTGTCTACGATCAAAAATGGATGGCTGTACTGGTCATACCAGATTTCGACAACACACCCGGAGAGCATTATGACGAAAACCAGCGTGCGAATTGGCGCTTTTGAAATCGACGACGCAGAATTGCGCGGCGAAACCCAGGGCGAACGAACGTTAAGTATTCCCTGCAAATCCGACCCGGATTTGTGTATGCAACTGGATGCCTGGGATGCCGACACCAGCGTTCCGGCAATCCTTGATGGCGAACATTCCGTCCTTTACCGCGAGCATTACGATAGTAAAACCGATGCCTGGGTCATGCGTCTTGCCTGACCAGAGAGAACCCGCCCGAAGGCGGGTTATTTATTACTGCAACTGCGCCAGCGTGAAATAGCCGTCAAATACCGCGCCGGTATCAATGTAGTGCAGGTTGTCAAAATCATATCGCTTATCCAGCGGCGTATGACCAAACCAGAAGTGATCCGCCCCGCGAATTCCCTGCCCTTTTCCTGCCATAAACCCCATTAGCCGATCCCGATCCCACAGCACCCGCTCAGCGCTCACCGGCTGCTGCCAGCGATATTCCGCTGCCGGATAGTCAGCATGAGCAATAACATTCAGGCCATTTGTGCAGGTTATCTCAATAATCAGCGGCAACTGTCGGCACGCTTCTAACAGGGTCAGCGCCTGCTGCTGTTGCGAATCATCAAGCTGCGAGAACCAGCTTCCACCATTCATCAACCAGAGCGCAACGTCGTTATTTTCCACGCTGTCGATTGCCATTTGCTCATGGTTCCCGCGGACTGCGCGAAACCATTTTTCATTGATCAGTTGCAGGCACTTAACGCTGTCAGGGCCACGATCAATCAAATCCCCAACGGAGATCAGCAAATCCTCATAAGGATTAAAACGGCGGCGTTTCAGTTCGTCCAACAGCCACTGACAGCAACCGTGTATATCGCTCACAACCCAGACGTGACGCCACTTTCCACCATCGATTCGCTGATACATAAGGCCTCCCTGAATAAGTATAGCCGCATCAGAAAATGCAAATATCAGCGCCGGGCATCACAAAGCCAAACAAACGCTAAACCAAACGGAAATAAACCTTCCCGCGCTATTAATCCCTTTTTATCGGGCCTTTAAAATAAGCGCTAAATAAAAGAGAGGTTTCAACGTGTCCAATACTCACCTGCATAACGATGTGCTCTATCCGCATCGTACACATATTATTTCCGACCTGGTCAACGGAAGATGCGTTCCGGGCCCCATCTGGAAAAAGCGTGAGTATCGGCTGAAATTCCTGTTACGCTCGCTTCTGTTCTGGTCTTCTACCCGACGCATGCTTGAGGCACTCTCTGGCCGGGATGACTTTGATCGACTGCTGGCCGCGCAAATCACGTTACCCAGTAAAACCCACCGCCAGTACTTGATGCGCGGCCTGAATGCCGGCGACCGTGCTGACGCGATCGTCAGCCACTACCACTGGATGGATGGTCTGAAAGACCCCCTACTCGCCCATGCGCTGACCAGCTCTCAGGAGCAACCTGTCGTGCAGTTCAGGGCTAAAAATGAGGTGCTCTATACCGTCAACGCCTCCTCCGCTCACAAAGCCGAGCGCGAAGGTGAAAGCACACTGTGGCTGCGCGATGACGGGAATACCTTACTCGCAAGCCTGACCTTCACTGTTGCGCACAGCGCGGGACAACGGGTACTGGTGATTGGCGGTCTTCAGGGGCCTCGCCGTGGCGTCACGCGCGATGTGATAAAACAGGCTACCCGCGCCTGCCACGGCCTGTTCCCAAAACGCGTATTGATGGAAGTGATTTTCCAGCTGGTCGCACAGTCAAACATCCGCGCCATTTATGCCGTCAGTGATGAGGGCCATGTTTTCCGCGCGTTGCGTTATCGCCTGAGCAAAGGCCGTCATTTCCACGCCAGCTACGATGAGTTTTGGGAAACCCTGGACGGTAAGAAACGCTCGACCTTCTGCTGGCAGTTGCCACTTGAGATGGCGCGTAAATCCCTGGACGAGATTGCCAGTAAGAAACGGGCAGAATATCGCCGCCGCTTTGAGCTGCTTGATGAAATTAAAACGGCCATTAACGCCCGCTTTTAACCCTGCGTCTTGCTTTTGCCAACCACATACAAAAATTTAACAAAACCGTCAAAAAGGGCTGGACTTCCGCCTGCCGTAGTGTGGTATGGTTGAAGGCGGTTCACTGGAAGTGTCCCTTCTGAGAGAGTCGATAAGTGGATTTTGTCGTTACTTTCAATCAGATAAAAAGAGACCGAATACGATTCCTGTATTCGGTCCAGGGAAATGGCTCTTGGGAGAGAGCCGTGCGCTAAAAGTTGGCATTAATGCAGGCTAAGTCGCCTTGCCTTTTAAGAATAGATGACGACGCCAGGTTTTCCAGTCCACAGCTAAAGCGGCCGGAAAAAAAGCGTCAAAACATCAATAAATATGAAAAACCGCAGTGCTTTCGCAAGCCACTGCGGTTTTTTTTACTGGAAACCGAAAGCTAGCAGAGCTTGTCAGCGCGTTCGATAAACGGCGCCAGGCTCATTTTCTGCCCCGGGCTGGACGGGTCGTCTATCTGGATAACGCTGATGGGCTGTCCGCTGCTCTTACCGCTGGCGACCTGCTGTTCGGCCGCGTCGTTTAACGGGTATTGCACCAGCGTGCTTGGGTTGATGGCATACAGCGCATGACCCGGACGGCAGGTCAGCATCACCTCTTCACGATTGAACGCCCATTTATCCTTACCCACTTCAAAACGGCTGACGGTGATAACCTGCGGTGCCGCCAGCGCGCTACCCGTGCAGGCCAACAATAAGAGAGAAAGTACTGTCTTTTTCATATGCTTTTTAACCTTGTCAAAAGGGTTCCCAGGTCGCGAACAGGCTGACCGTTGCCAGCACCAACGCCCCCAGCACCACCTCTGCCTGTGTCATTCTGATAAAAATCTGTTGTTCGCGCCCGATGTGGGCACCAAACCGTGGCACCAGAAAATACCGATTCACCAGCGCAATTACCACCATCAATGCCACCAGCGCACATTTGAACAACAAAAGTTGCACGTAGCCCGTCTGCCAGGGCAGCGTAATGCCCAGAATAAAGAGCCCATTGATCGCGCCGGTAAGCACTACCCCCGCTACGGCATAATGCCCCACGCGAGAGAAGCGCATCATGGTATAAATTGCCGCAACCCGCCAGCGCCCTTTCGCCAGATGCATGCAATACAGCAGCGGCAGGAGGCCGCCAACCCAGGTGGCGGCACAGAGCAGATGTAGAGCGTGATTGATACGCTGCAACGCCCCCGCTGCACCGTCGTTCATTGCAGCATGCCCTACGCCTGCCAGCAGGACAAATTGCCCCATGGCGAGCAGCAAGAGTCGCGATCCTTTCTGGGGCGCAAGCCAGGCGACACAGGCCGCAATTGCACCCAGGATAATTTGCCACAGCCACACGCTACCAAACTGCGTTGCCAGCACGCTCTGCCAGACGTTCGGGTTAAACACGTCTCCCCAGCCGTTGCCCATGAGCCCCGCCTGGATCATGAACATCAGCATGGCTGACGTCAGACTGACCAGCGCCGCAATCTGTTGCTGCGCCTGAAAACGACAGGACATCAGACGGTACAAAGAAGACGGCGCGAACCAGACGCTATACAGCGCATTACCAAAAATCAGCATCAGCGCGCCGAAATGGATAAAGCGCAACCCCACATAGATGAAGGCCAGCATATTATTTCACGCTGAAGCGATAGCTGCCTTTGGTTTTGTGACCATCTACCGAGACCACATGCCAGTCAACCCGGTACGTGCCGGTCACCAGCGTCTGCTCCAGCGGAACATGGAACTGGGCCTTATTCTGCTCGTCACGCTGTATATCACCGGTTTTAACCACGTTCCCCTGTGCATCCTTCACCACGACACCGCTGAATCCGGGTTCAATGCCTTCGGAAAAATTCAGGGTAAGCGCCTGAGGAGCTGCTACCTGGCTATCGGCTGCCGGGATTTGCAGCTGGAGGTGCGCATGCGCCAGCACCGGGGTCGCTGTAACGGAAGAGAAGAGAAAAGCCAGCGCGCATACCGCGCGGGAAACGGATAAACCCATCGCAATCATTCCTTTTTGTTATGCCTATATGCTAAAGAATAACGCTGTATAATAATCGAGTCGAGGATCATCCCACCTCCGCTTGTCATCATCGTGCAATCGCGGTAACGTTGCCGCCGCATAAAAAGGAGAAGGTAATGAAGATCAATCTGGCTGCCCTTCCTCAGGACGAGATGGATAAAGTGAATGTCGATCTCGCTGCCGCAGGTGTCGCGTTTAAAGAGCGTTACAACATGCCAATCGTGGCTGAGGTGGTGGAACGTGAACAACCCGCCCATCTGCGTGACTGGTTCCGCGAACGTTTGATTGCGCACCGACTCGCGTCGGTCAATCTCTCTCGTTTGCCGTACGAACCTAAAGTTAAATAAGCTTAACGACTCGTTACACTTCCTTACGCGGAATATGCCAGGATAAGAAAACCCTGATTAGTTTAGGTGTATTCTTAAATCCTGCGACTCTGTGTATAAGGAAGTCACGATGTCACAATGGAATATTGCCGCCGCCCAGTATGCCGGGCAGCATCACAGTGTAAATGACCACGTAGCGCACCATCTCCGTTTCGTTGCGGAAGCGGCACAACAGCGGTGCGATCTCCTGGTCTTTCCTGAACTCTCGTTAACAGGATCGGGAAGGACGGACCTACCTCCCCCACCCGATGACGCACAGTTGGCCCCTTTGCTCGCCGCCGCAAAGCGTTACCGGATCACCATCATTGCCGGTCTGCCCCTTGATCTGAATGGTCAGCGCGTTAAGGGCCTCGCCCTGTTTTCGCCGTCCCGGCACAGCATCCTGCGCTACCCCCAGGGAAGTGGAGCCAGCCTGGTGCCGGGTGATAAACAGCTGACGATTGTTGATACGCATGCCGATTCCCCCAATCTGGATCCGCAGGCGACGCTGTTTACCAGCTGTCAGTCGGTGGGCGATACCCGCTGGCGCCAGTCCATCAACACGTTGCAGCGCTTCGCGCACAGGTATGCCATTGCCGTGTTAATGGCGAACGCCCGTGGCGGTAGCGCGCTGTGGGATGAAAAAGGCCAGCTGATTGTCCGTGCGGATAAGGGCGAACTATTATTGACCGGATCTCTGGGCCGACAGGGTTGGCAAGGCGATATCATTCCTTTAGGCTAAGCGTTTTAGCTCAGGAGCGTTCAATGCTGCGCGTCATCGATACCGAAACTTGCGATCTTCAGGGCGGAATAGTGGAAGTGGCGTCTGTTGACGTCATTGACGGAAAAATCGTCAATCCCATGAGCCATCTGGTGCGTCCCGACCGCCCGATTAGCCCACAGGCGATGGCCATTCATCGCATTACAGAATCGATGGTGGCGGATAAACCCTGGATTGAAGAGGTCATTCCGCACTATTACGGTAGCCCGTGGTATGTCGCGCACAACGCCAGCTTTGACCGCCGGGTACTGCCCGAGATGCCCGGCGAATGGATTTGCACCATGAAGCTGGCGCGTCGTCTGTGGCCGGGGATCAAATACAGCAATATGGCGCTGTATAAATCGCGTAAGCTCAGCGTCAGAACGCCCGAGGGGCTGCATCATCACCGCGCCCTGTACGACTGCTATATCACCGCGGCGCTACTCATAGATATTATGAATACCTCTGGCTGGACGCCGGATGATATGGCGACGATCACCGGGAGACCGGCGCTGCTGACCACCTTCACCTTTGGCAAATACCGCGGCAAAGCGGTGTCCGATATCGCCGATAAAGATCCGGGCTACCTGCGCTGGCTGTATAACAACCTCGACAAAATGAGCCCGGAGCTTCGCTTAACGCTCAAGCACTATCTGGGTGAAGCTTAACTTCCTGCACGGCCTGGCAGCGTTTCCTGTGCCAGGCCAATCAAAAAGGCATACTCCAGCGCGACCCCTTCATACGATTTGAATCGTCCCGATTTCCCGCCGTGTCCGGAGTCCATGTCGGTACAGAGTAGCAGCAGGTTATTATCGGTTTTCAGCTCCCGCAGCTTCGCCACCCATTTTGCGGGCTCCCAGTATTGCACCTGTGAATCGTGCAGACCGGTGGTCACCAGCATGTGCGGATAGGCTTTAGCTTCCACGTTATCGTACGGGCTGTACTCTTTCATGTAGCGGTAATAGATCTCGTCCTGAGGATTCCCCCACTCTTCAAACTCACCGGTCGTCAGCGGAATAGACTCATCCAGCATCGTGGTCACCACGTCGACAAACGGAACCTGCGCGATGACCCCTTTGAAGCGGTCAGGACGCTGGTTAATGGCCGCCCCCATCAGCAGCCCTCCCGCACTGCCGCCCATGCCAAAGCAGAGCTGCGGATCGCCATAACCCTGTTCTATTAGCGCATCGCAGACGTCGAGGTAGTCGTTAAAGGTGTTTTTCTTCTTCAGGAATTTCCCGTCTTCGTACCAGTGCTGGCCCAGCTCGCCACCACCGCGCACGTGGGCGATGGCGAAAACAAAGCCACGATCGAGCAGGCTTAATCTGCTGCTGCTGAAATCGGCATCCATGCTTGAGCCGTAGGATCCATACCCGTAGACCAGGATCGGGTTTTTCCCTTTCTGGAAATGCGCCTTGTGATAGACGAGCGAGACGGGCACCTCAACGCCATCCCGGGCGGTGACCCACAGGTGTTCGCTTCGGTAGTTATCGGAATCAAACCCTTTTACCTCAGACTGCTTAAGCACCTGACGTTGGCCGGTCTCCATGTCCAGTTCAAACAGCGTATCCGGCGTGGTCATTGACGAGTAGCCATAGCGCAAGCGGGACGATTCCGGCTCGGGATTAAACCCAATCCACGTAACATAGGCCGGATCGTCAAACGCAATCCCGATGACCTCCCGCGTTTTGCGGTTAATTTGCCGCAGGCTGGTCAGCCCCCGCTGGCGCTCTTCCACCACCAGCCAGTCGGTAAAGAGGGTAAATCCTTCGAGCATCACCTGTTCCCGCGCAGGAATGAGCACTTCCCATTTTCGTTCATCGCGTACTTTGGTTTTATAGAGGCCAAAGTTTTTGCCCTCGCGGTTAGAGCGCAGGTAAAAGCTGTGCTGGAAGTGATCCAGGCTGTACTCATGATCTTTACGACGCGGCAGGAAGCAGAGCGGCTGCGCATCAGGCAGCTCGGCATCAAGGAGCAGAACTTCAGAGGTGGTTGCGCTGGCGAGGAAGATAATCACATAGTGGCGTGACGACGTTTTATGCAGACTGACATAGAACGTTTCATCTTTCTCTTCGTAGACCAGCTCGTCATCATCCGCACTGGTGCCGACGGTATGACGCCATACCTGATAAGGCAGCAGCGTGGAGGCATGTTTCTTCACGTAGTAGACGGTTTCAGAATCATTCGCCCAGACAAAATCCGGCGAAACGTTCGCAATCATCTCCGGGTACCAGTTACCGGTTTCCAGATTGCGAAAACGCAGGCCGTACTGACGCCGGGAGAGGTAATCTTCCGCCAGCGCCATAATGGCGTTATCGGGCGAGACCGACATGCCGCCCAGCGTATAAAACTCGCTGTGGGCAGCACGCTGGTTGGCATCCAGCAAAATATCCCATTCATCCCACTCGGCGCTTAACACCGACTGACGCTGGTAGATGGGATATTCGTTACCGGGCTCGTAGATATGGCGATAACGATAGCCGTTTTTGGTCCAGGGTGCGGAGACATCGCGCTGGGGAATACGCTGCACCATTTCATTCAGCAACTGATCCTGAAGCGCCTGCTGGCTGGCCATGACCTTGCGGCCATAGTCATTTTCCGCGTGCAAATAGTCGAGCACCTCTGGCCGGGAACGCGAATCGTCCCGGAGCCAGTAATAATTGTCAATGCGCGTATCGCCATGCGTGGTGATCGCATAAGGAGTACGTCGGGCTTTTGGTGGCATGTCATGTTTCTTTTGAGTTTTACACCCTATAAGGTTGGCAAAACACGCGCATGATGCAAGCGAAACATGACCGCGACGGTGACAGTTAACCCGCTAACGCCTGTTTTTGCTCCCTGATATCCTTCTCAATGCCGTCGCGCACGTCCTGAGGGATCTTCAACGCGTCGCCGAGGGCATTGAGGTAGCTGCGCTCCATAAAGTGGTCAATATCAATGGCGGCACAGCTTAAGAAATAGAGTTCAAGCGCCTCCTCCTCATTCTTTACGCTTTGCGCAAGGCGCTGCGGATCCAGCGGCTGTTCGATGGCCTGGGCCACCAGCGTTCTGCCCTGCTCTTCCACACCGGCCTCCCGCAGCTGCTGCTCAATCGCCGACCGTTCTTTATCGTCGATATGCCCGTCACTTTTCGCGGCAAAAACCAGCGCAAGGATCAGCCGTTCAGTGCGCAGATCCAACGGTGACGTGTGCTGACCATAATCGGGTTCATCGCTATGTGCGGTTCGTACTCTGTCCTTGTATTTGTTCCACAGAACCGTGCCCGCAATGGCTCCGCCACCGGCCAGTAACGCGCCAGTGCCATATTTTGCCAGCAACTTGCGCGAGGATTTATTCGCCACCAGCAGGCCCGCCAGCCCGCCGAGCGCCCCGGGGACCAGCAGTTTGCTTAGCCCCTGCTCGCCGGATGGCGATGTTTTCTGCCCTAACAGTGATTGCAATTGATTTAACCAGCCAGACATGGTTTCCCTCACTTAACGGTGTACATGTTCCACAGCGTAAGCGAGCAGGCGTCAGGAAATGTCTGGCGGGGCTAAAGAAGCGCAAATTTCTTCCCCGCGCACGGGCCCCGATCAAGACACATGCAAACGTTTTCGTTTATACTGCGCGCAACTTTTTCAGGGGGATTGTTATGACTCGTTTAGGAACCGCGCTGCGACCTGCGGCGACGCGTGTAATGCTGTTGGGATCGGGTGAACTGGGCAAAGAGGTCGCCATTGAGTGTCAGCGTTTAGGCGTGGAAGTCATTGCCGTAGACCGGTACGCCGATGCACCCGCCATGCACGTTGCCCACCGTTCTTATGTGATTAACATGCTGGATGGCGATGCCCTGCGCGAGCTGATTACGCGTGAGAAACCGGATTTTGTCGTACCGGAAATCGAAGCCATCGCCACCGATACGCTGCTTGCCCTTGAACAGGAAGGCCAGCGCGTGGTGCCCTGTGCAAAGGCCGCGAAGCTGACCATGAATCGCGAAGGCATTCGTCGCCTGGCGGCGGAAGAGCTGGGTTTACCCACCTCTGGCTATCGTTTTGCCGGCGATAAAGCTGCTTTCCTGCAGGCCGTTGAGGAGATTGGCTATCCGTGCATCATTAAGCCGGTGATGAGCTCCTCCGGTAAAGGGCAGAGCTTCATCCGCGACAGCAGCACGCTGGACAAGGCATGGGATTATGCCCAACAGGGCGGTCGCGCCGGAGCCGGTCGCGTGATTGTTGAAGGCGTGGTGAAGTTTGATTTCGAAATTACCCTCCTGACCGTCAGTGCCGTTGATGGTGTCCATTTCTGCGATCCGATTGGACACCGTCAGGAGGATGGCGATTACCGTGAATCCTGGCAGCCGCAGCAGATGAGTGCCCTGGCGCTGGCGCGCGCGCAGGAGATCGCCCGTAAAACGGTGCTGGCGCTGGGCGGTTACGGCCTGTTCGGTGTGGAACTGTTTGTCTGCGGTGATGAGGTGATATTCAGCGAAGTGTCCCCTCGCCCGCACGATACCGGGATGGTGACCCTGATTTCCCAGGATCTCTCCGAGTTCGCCCTGCACGTGCGCGCGTTCCTCGGCCTGCCGGTTGGCGGTATTCGCCAGTATGGTCCGGCCGCCTCGGCGGTGATCCTCCCGCAACTGACCAGCCAGAACATCACCTTTGACAACGTTGAAGGCGCGGTTGGGACAGGTCTGCAGGTTCGCCTGTTCGGGAAACCGGAGATCGACGGTACGCGTCGACTGGGCGTGGCATTAGCCACTGGCAATAGCGTGGATGATGCCGTGGCAAGGGCGAAAGCTGCCGCTGCCGCGGTTAGCGTTAACGGATAAAAAAAACGGGCCTGATGGCCCGTTTTTCATGATGCGAGGTGCTTACTGCTTCGCGCCTTCAACCGCTTCGCGAGCCAGTCTGGTGATGCGATCCCAGTCGCCTGCTTCCAGGGCATCCGCCGGTACCAGCCAGGAGCCGCCGATGCACAGCACGCTCTTCAGCGCCAGGTAATCACGGTAGTTGGCCAGAGAGATGCCGCCCGTCGGGCAGAAGCGCACCTGAGAGAAGGGACCCGCAATCGCCTGCAGCGCTTTGGTGCCGCCGTTGGCTTCTGCCGGGAAGAATTTGAACTCTTTCAGACCGTAGTCCATGCCAAGCATCAGTTCAGAAACGGTGCTGATCCCCGGGATCAGCGGGATGGTGCCCTCGGTTGCCGCTTTTAACAGCGGCTCGGTCAGACCCGGGCTGATGGCAAACTGCGCGCCCGCTTCGGTCACTTCAGCCAGCTGTTTTGCGTTCGTAACGGTACCCGCACCAATGATGGCATCCGGCACGTCTTTAGCGATGGCACGAATCGCATCCATCGCGCAGGCGGTACGCAGGGTCACTTCCAGAACGCGAACGCCACCCGCAACCAGCGCTTTCGCCATCGGTACCGCGTGCTCCAGTTTGTTCACCACGATAACCGGCACAACGGGGCCAGTGGTCAGGATTGCTTCTGCACTTGTTTTCCAGTTTTTCATCAGAGTTTTCTCTCGCCAGATCGATAAAATCAAGTCGTCTTAAAACGTAATACAGGTTGCGCCCTGCTCCGCCCCGGAGAGTTTCTCACGCAGCGCGCCAAACATTTCGCGTCCCGTTCCCACGCGCGATGCGCTCAGGTCTGGAATATGCGGCTGACGGGCCGCCAGCTCGGCTTCGTCCACCAGCAGGGTTAACTCACCTGTCTGGCCATTGACGCGGATGATGTCGCCGTCACGCACCTTAGCCAGCAAACCACCATCATACGCTTCAGGCGTTACGTGGATGGCTGAAGGCACTTTACCTGAGGCACCCGAGAGGCGTCCATCGGTGACCAGTGCAATTTTGAAACGGCGGTCCAATAATACACCAAGTGGTGGCATAAGTTTATGTAATTCTGGCATCCCGTTCGCTTTGGGTCCCTGATGACGCACCACCACCACGCAATCCTTGTCGAGAAGGCCCGCATCAAAGGCAGGTAAAACATCATGCTGGCTCTCAAAGACCACTGCCGGGGCTTCAATCACCTGGTTCTCTTCCGGCACGGCAGAGGTTTTCATCACCGCGCGTCCCAGGTTGCCGCTCAGCACTTTCGTGCCGCCGTGGCGTGAGAACGGCTGTTCGAAGGTAGCAATGACCTGTGGATCAAGAGAGGCGCTCGCCCCATCACGCCAGTCCAGCTCACCGTTGTTCAGCCACGGCTCAAGGGTATAGCGATGCAGACCATAACCCGCCACCGTGTTCACGTCTTCGTGCAACAGACCGCCCTTGAGCAGCTCACGCATCAACACCGGTACGCCACCGGCGGCCTGGAAGTGGTTAATGTCTGCCGGACCGTTCGGATACAGGCGCGCCATCAGCGGCACCACGGAAGAGATGTCGGAGAAATCATCCCAGTTGATCAGGATGCCAGCCGCACGTGCCATTGCAACAAGGTGCATGGTGTGGTTGGTTGAGCCCCCCGTTGCCAGCAGGGCCACGATGCCGTTGACGATCACTTTCTCGTCGACCATTTTACCCAGCGGCATCCACTCGTTGCCGTTCCCGGTCAGACGCGTCACCTGACGGGCGGCGGCTTCGGTCACAGCCTTGCGCAGCGGCGCATCGGGTTGAATGAAGGAGGAGCCCGGAAGCTGCATCCCCATAAATTCCACCACCATCTGGTTGGTGTTGGCCGTACCGTAGAAGGTACAGGTACCCGGCGCATGGTAAGAGGCGGCTTCCGCTTCCAGCAGCGCCTGGCGGTCTGCTTTACCTTCGGCATACAGCTGGCGGATACGCACTTTTTCTTTGTTTGGCAAACCGCTGGCCATCGGACCTGACGGCACAAAAATGGCCGGAAGATGACCAAACGACAGAGCCGCCATGGCGAGCCCCGGGACAATCTTGTCGCACACGCCGAGGTACAGCGCGCCATCGAACATATTGTGAGAAAGACCGACCGCTGCAGACATGGCAATGACTTCGCGGCTCAGCAGCGACAGCTCCATCCCGTCCTGCCCCTGGGTCACACCGTCACACATGGCCGGCACGCCCCCCGCCACCTGGCCCACCGCATTCACGCTGTGCAGCGCTTTACGGATGATGTCCGGGTACACTTCGTACGGCTGATGCGCGGAGAGCATGTCGTTATAGGAGGTAATGATGGCGATATTGTTACGCAGCATGCTCTTTAATGAGGCTTTGTCTTCAGGCTGACAGGCGGCGAAACCGTGCGCCAGGTTACCGCAGGCCAGCTGCGAGCGGTGTACGGTATTGGTCTTAGCCTGTTCAATGCGGGCGAGGTAGGCCGAACGGGTCTCTTTCGAGCGCTCGATAATGCGTTGTGTTACGCGTAACAATGTCGGATTCATAAAAGCTCCTCTAATATATCTGTCCGGGCTCGGGAGTTTACAAAGTCGCTGGCAGTTGTTAACAACGCTGAAACGCTTGCTGTCCGGAGCTCAGGGGCAAAATCGCTTCCGGCAGTGTAATAAAAAAAGCCCCGCGGGTGAATCCACGCGGAGCTTAAAAGTATAAAAATTGTGCCACTAGCTGTGTTAGATCATGTTACCGGTAAAATAACACCTTCGGGCTAGAGGATTATCTTACTCAAACTCGTTCCAGGAGCGGCCATCACGGGTGATCATCGCCACGGAGGCGACAGGTCCCCATGTGCCCGCCTGATACGGTTTTGGCGGATCCTGATCGGCAGCCCAGGCTTCGGTGATGGAGTCGACCCATTTCCACGCCTCTTCCACTTCGTCACGACGCACAAACAACGCCTGGATACCGCGCATGGTTTCCAGCAGCAGGCGCTCGTAAGCATCCGCCAGGTGCGTTTGATTGAAGGTCTCGGAGTAGCTCAGATCCAGTTTGGTGGTCTGCAGGTTATGTTTGTGATCCAGCCCCGGCACTTTGTTCAGGATCTGGATATCCACACCTTCATCCGGCTGCAGACGGATAGTCAGTTTGTTCTGCGGCAGCTCCTGCCACGACTCTTTGAACAGGTTCAGCTCAGGGTTTTTGAAGTAAACGACAACTTCAGAGCATTTGGCTGGCAGACGTTTACCGGTACGCAGGTAGAACGGCACCCCCGCCCAACGCCAGTCATCGATATCCACGCGGATCGCCACGAACGTCTCAGTGTTGCTGGACTTGTTCGCGCCCTCTTCTTCCAGATAACCAGGGACTTTTTTGCCCTGCGCAAAGCCGGATGTGTACTGACCACGCACCGTCTTCTCGCGCACGTTAGAACGGTCGATACGACGCAGTGACTTCAGCACTTTCACCTTCGCGTCGCGGATGCTGTCAGCGGTCAGGTCTGATGGCGGAGACATGGCAATCATGCAGAGTACCTGCAGCAGGTGGTTCTGGATCATGTCACGCATCTGACCGGCCTGGTCAAAGTAACCCCAGCGGCCTTCGATACCCACCTCTTCGGCCACGGTGATTTCCACGTGGTCGATGGTACGGTTGTCCCAGTTGTTCACAAACAGGGAGTTGGCAAAACGCAGCGCCAGCAGGTTCAGTACCGTCTCTTTGCCCAGATAGTGGTCGATGCGGTAGACCTGGCACTCTTCGAAGTATTCGCCCACCTGGTCGTTGATTTCGCGGGAGGTTGACAGCGAGGTACCCAGCGGTTTTTCCATTACCACACGCGCAGGTTTGGCGTTCAGATTCGCTTCGCCCAGACCTTTACAGATGGCACCGAAGGTGCTTGGAGGCATGGCGAAATAGTTAATGGTGACCCGGTTTTTCTGATCCAGCATCTCACCCAGACGGGTAAACGCGCTCACGTCGTTCACATCCAGATTGCAGAAATCGAGACGTCCGCTCAGGGTATCCCACAAACTTTCATCAATTTTCTCTTTCATGAAAGTTTCGAGCGCTTCACGCACGACTTTGGTGTATGCGTCCTTGTCCCAGTCGGCGCGCCCTACACCCAGGATACGGGTATCCGGATGAAGTTGGCCCGCTTTCTCCAGTTGATACAGGGAAGGCAGCAATTTTCGGCGTGCAAGATCGCCTTTCGCGCCGAAAATGACCAGGTCACATGCCTGGGCTGTTTGCGTTACCGCCATGTCATTCTCCTCAGTTGGATCACCTGGTGCTTCTGCCAGGTATCGTTGTAATTTTATTACAATGCACTGTACTGCTTTTACGTCATTCCCGAAACCATTAGCGCTTAACGTCGCGTGCGATACGGCGATTTTTCACCCCTTAAGAGGATTACGCTGGCCTGATGACGCAACAAGCGTCGATTCTTTGCGCAACACGGTCACAGTAAAACCCGACACCGATCAAGTAATGAAAAAAAACAACAACATTATCTTGTCGACTGTTACCCTTTATGGAAGCCACGAGGGTAATATCGGCTAAATCGAATCTCAATTTCATCTATGGATGAAATCGTTTACACCCATGAGCGTCCTGTTAACATGAACATGCTGGAAAAAATCCAGTTTCAACTGGAACACCTTAGCAAATCCGAGCGAAAAGTGGCTGAAGTTATTCTCGCCTCGCCTGCTCAGGCGATTCATTCAAGCATCGCCGCTCTGGCACAGGATGCAGGCGTCAGCGAGCCGACGGTGAATCGGTTCTGCCGGAGCCTGGAAACGCGTGGCTTTCCTGATTTTAAACTGCATCTGGCACAAAGTCTGGCAAATGGTACGCCCTATGTTAATCGCAATGTGGATGAAGACGACAGCGTAGATGCATACACGGCGAAAATATTTGAATCGGCCATGGCCACGCTTGACCACGTGCGTCAGTCGCTGGATATGAGTTCCGTTAACCGGGCGGTCGATTTGCTGACCCAGGCCAAGCGAATTGCGTTCTTCGGACTCGGTTCGTCGGCGGCCGTGGCGCATGATGCCATGAATAAATTCTTCCGCTTTAACGTCCCGGTCATTTATTCCGATGACATCGTGTTGCAACGCATGAGCTGTATGAATTGTAGCGAGGATGACGTGGTGGTCCTGATTTCCCATACCGGGCGCACCAAAAGTCAGGTTGAGCTGGCGCAGCTGGCGCGTGAAAACGATGCCATGGTTATCGCCCTCACGACGGCAGGCACGCCGCTGGCAAGAGAAGCCACGCTCGCCATCACTCTGGACGTTCCGGAAGATACGGATATCTATATGCCAATGGTCTCCCGTCTGGCGCAGCTGACGGTGATTGACGTCCTGGCAACCGGTTTTACCTTACGCCGCGGCGCTAAATTCAGAGATAACTTGAAGCGTGTCAAGGAAGCGCTCAAGGAATCGCGTTTTGATAAAGAATTGCTTATAAAGAGCGATGTTCCCTGATAGTAGATAACTAAGACGTAACGAATAATTACGATGTAACGATTTACGGCATTCGGTCCCCTCGCGGTTGCTTTGCAGCAGATGAAGGCCGATTCAATCTTCACGCAACACCAAAGTTGTTTCAGTCAACGGAGTATTACATGTCCAGAAGGCTTCGCAGAACCAAGATCGTCACCACCTTAGGCCCGGCCACCGATCGCGATAATAACCTCGAAAAGATTATCGCCGCGGGTGCCAACGTGGTGCGTATGAACTTCTCTCACGGTACGCCAGAAGACCATAAATTACGTGCCGACAAAGTGCGTGAGATCGCGGCTAAACTGGGCCGCCATGTTGCTATCCTCGGTGACCTGCAGGGTCCAAAAATTCGTGTCTCGACCTTCAAAGAAGGCAAAGTTTTCCTCAATATCGGCGATAAATTCCTGCTTGATGCCAACCTGGGTAAAGGTGAAGGCGATAAAGAGAAAGTGGGTATCGACTATAAAGGTCTGCCGGCTGACGTTGTGCCTGGCGATATCCTGCTGCTCGACGACGGTCGTGTTCAGCTGAAAGTGCTGGAAGTTCAGGGGATGAAGGTGTTCACCGAAGTCACCGTCGGCGGCCCACTCTCTAACAACAAAGGCATTAACAAACTCGGCGGTGGCCTGTCTGCCGAAGCGCTGACCGATAAAGACAAAGCGGATATCGTTACCGCGGCGCTGATCGGCGTGGACTATCTGGCCGTCTCCTTCCCGCGCTGCGGCGAAGACCTGAACTATGCCCGTCGTCTGGCGCGTGATGCAGGCTGCGACGCGAAAATCGTAGCAAAAGTTGAACGTGCGGAAGCCGTTTGCGATCAGGATGCCATGGACGACGTGATTCTGGCGTCTGACGTGGTGATGGTTGCCCGTGGCGATCTGGGTGTGGAAATTGGCGACCCGGAACTGGTCGGCATCCAGAAAGCGCTGATCCGTCGCGCGCGTCAGTTGAACCGCGCGGTGATCACCGCAACCCAGATGATGGAATCCATGATTACCAACCCAATGCCGACCCGTGCAGAGGTGATGGACGTGGCTAACGCCGTGCTGGACGGTACCGATGCGGTCATGCTTTCCGCTGAAACCGCAGCCGGTCAGTACCCGGCAGAAACCGTTGCCGCGATGGCGCGCGTCTGTCTGGGCGCAGAGAAGATCCCAAGCATTAACGTCTCTAAACACCGTCTGGACGTGCAGTTCGACAATGTGGAAGAAGCGATTGCGATGTCCGCCATGTATGCGGCTAACCATCTGAAGGGCGTCACGGCGATCATCACCATGACCGAATCGGGCCGTACCGCGCTAATGACGTCCCGTATCAGCTCCGGTCTGCCGATCTTCGCGATGTCCCGCCACGAGCGCACGCTGAACCTGACGGCGCTGTACCGCGGCGTAACCCCGGTTTACTTTGACAGCACCAATGACGGTGTGGCAGCGGCGCACGATGCCGTTAATCTGCTGCGCGACAAAGGCTACCTGGTATCCGGTGATATTGTCATCGTGACCCAGGGTGATGTCATGAGCACCATCGGCTCAACCAACACCACTCGCGTATTAACCGTCGAATAATAAAAAGATGTTCCCCTCTCCCCCATGGGGAGAGGGTCAGCGTGAGGGGTTTTATTTCTTTGGGTAAAGTTCTTTGCGCTGATACGGCTCTTTCTCGCCAGGCTTACGCGTTTTGAGCAACTTCAGGATCCACGTGTATTGCTCAAGATGCGGCCCCACCAGCACCTCCACCTCTTCGTTCATGCGACGCGCGATGGTGTTATCGTCCGCGGTCAGTAAGTCGTCCATCGGCGGGCGAACCTCAATGCTCAGACGGTGCGTGTTGCCATCGTAGACCGGGAACAGCGGAATAACCCGGGCGCGGCAGACTTTCATCAGACGGCCAATCGCCGGAAGTGTCGCCTTGTAGGTGGCAAAGAAATCGACAAACTCGCTGTGCTCAGGACCGTGATCCTGATCCGGCAGATAGTAACCCCAGTACCCCTGTCGCACGGACTGAATAAACGGCTTGATACCATCGTTACGGGCGTGCAGGCGTCCACCAAAACGACGACGCACGGTGTTCCAGACGAAATCAAAGACTTTATTACCCTGGTTATGGAACATGGCCGCCATCTTCTGGCCCTGAGATGCCATCAACATGGCCGGGATATCCACTCCCCAGCCGTGCGGAACGAGAAAAATCACTTTTTCATCGTTGCGGCGCATCTCGTCAATGATCTCCAGCCCTTTCCAGTCAACACGCTTAAGGACCTTTTCTGGCCCTTTTAGCGCCAGCTCTGCCATCATCGCCATGGCCTGTGGCGCGGTGGTATACATGTCATCAATAATCGCTTCGCGCTCGGCATCGCTCTTTTCCGGGAAGCAGTAGAAGAGATTGATTTGCGCGCGACGGCGGGCACTTTTGCCCATTCGTCCTGCGAGACGGCCAATTTTACCCAGAACGGGATCGCGCACAGAGGCAGGTAACATGGCAATGCCAGCAAACGCGTAAACGCCAAGCCAGGCGCCCCAGTTACGCGGGTGGCGAAAGGATTTTTCAAACTCAGGAATGAACTCAATATTGTTTTTTTTGGTTTCCATGCTGGTTCCAGGGTCTGGTGACGCAAAATATAATGACGATAGTGTAGCGAGGCAGCGCCCCACGCACAAAAGAAAAAGCCGGCGCTTACTGACGCCGGCTTTAGACAAAACGGAAGGGTTTAGTCGAAACGCAGTTGCGGCACAACCTCTTTCACCTGCGCCAGGTAATCTTTACGATCTTTACCCGTCAGCCCTTCGGTGCGCGGCAGTTTCGCCGTCAGCGGGTTTACCGCCTGCTGGTTGATCCACACTTCATAATGCAGGTGCGGCCCCGTAGAACGCCCGGTATTGCCTGAGAGGGCGATACGGTCGCCACGTTTCACTTTCTGGCCTGGTTTCACCAGCAGCTTACGCAGGTGCATATAACGGGTGGTATAAGTGCGACCATGACGGACCGCAACATAGTACCCGGCAGCCCCGCTGCGTTTGGCGACAACCACTTCACCATCTCCCACCGCCAGCACCGGTGTGCCCTGTGGCATGGCGAAGTCTACGCCACGGTGCGGCGCCACACGCCCGGTGACCGGGTTCAGACGACGCGGGTTGAAGTTGGATGAGATGCGGAATTGTTTCGCCGTTGGGAAGCGCAGGAAGCCTTTCGCAAGCCCGGTACCGCTGCGGTCATAGAATTTGCCGTCTTCAGCGCGAATGGCGTAGTAATCTTTGCCATCAGAGCGCAAACGTACCCCCACCAGTTGGCTCTGCTCACGCTTGCCGTCCAGCATTTCGCGGGACATCAGTACGGAGAACTCATCACCTTTTTTCAGCTTACGGAAATCCATCTGCCACTGCATGGCTTTGATAACCGAGCTGATTTCAGCGCTGGTCAGGCCCGCATCGCGCGCGCTGGAGACAAAGCTTGCGCCTACGGTCCCTTTCATCACGCTGTTAACCCAGTCGCCCTTCTGCAACTCGCTGGTCATCTTGAAACCGTTTGCAGTGCGGTCGTAGGTGCGCGTTTCGCGACGGGACATTTCCCAGGTCAGGCGCTGCAGATCGCCCTCTGGCGTTAACGTCCACGAGAGCTGCTGGCCAATTTTCAGGTTACGCAGGTCTTTATCTGCGGCAGCCAGCTGGCTGATATTCCCCATGTCAATGCCGTACTGGTTCAGTACGCTGCTCAGCGTATCGCCAGTGGAGACCACATATTCATGGATCCCGGCTTCATTCTCGGTTTTATCGTCCAGCTCATCCTGCGGAATGGCTTCATCTTCCTGAGCCGCCTGGTCGATAGGCTCACTGGCCTCCGGCAGCAGAGAACGGATTTCGTTCTTCTCAAGCTCGATGGTTTTGATGATAGGGGCAGAACTCGGGTGGTAAACATAGGGCCGCCAGACGGCGACCGCTAAGGTGAGAACTGTAAGCGACCCCAGCATAACGCGATGGGGTCGGGGCAGATTGTTAAATGCCAGGGCGACAGAGCGGGCTATCTGTTGCACGTATTCACTTCCTCGTTAATCTCCTTTCAGGCAGCTCGCATACTGGTTCGCCAGTTGAGTGAGGAACTGCGAATAGCTCGCTTTACTCAACTGGATGTTCGTTCCTAGCGGGTCAAGGGTTCCCATGCGCACGGATGTTCCCCTGGCCACGGCTTCTACGACCGCTGGCCTGAACTGTGGCTCAGCAAAAACGCAGGACGCTTTTTGCTCAACCAACTGTGTTCTGATCTCATGTAAACGCTGCGCACCAGGCTGAATTTCAGGGTTGACGGTAAAATGCCCACGCGGGGTCAGGCCGTAGTGTTTTTCGTAATAGCCATAGGCGTCATGAAAAACGAAATACCCTTTTCCTTTCAGCGGTGCCAGCTCGTTATCCACCTGCTTATCGGTTGCGGCTAATTGTGCCTCAAAATCCTTCAGGTTGGCGTCTAGTTTGGCTCGACTTTGCGGCATAAGTTCCACTAATTTGTCATGGATTGCAACCGCCGAAAGCCGCGCTATCTCTGGGGAGAGCCAAAGATGCATATTGTACTCGCCGTGATGGTGATCCCCGTCACCTTTTTCATCATGAGCATGATGACCTTCGTGTTCGTCACCGTCGTCGTCACTCCCCTTCATCAGCAACGGTTTCACGCCAGAAAGTTCGGCAATGGTGACCTTTTTCGTGTCCGCGATCTGGTTCGCAGACTTCTGCATGAAGGCTTCCATCTCCGGCCCAATCCAGACAACTAAGTCCGCGTTTTGTAAGCGTTTTACATCAGATGGACGCAGGGAATAATCATGCTCAGAGGCACCATCGGGCAGCAGAACCTGGGTTTCCGTCACCCCATCTGCAATGGCCGATGCAATGAATCCCAGCGGTTTGAGCGAAGCGACAACGGCAGCGTTAACATCTTGTGCTGTTGTGCCCCAAAGGGCAGCGGATAATGCTGCGAAAAGAAGCGTATTTTTATGTAACATAATGCGACTAATCATCGTAATGAATGCGTGGAATGTGATATTATAACATTCGTTGACTTCTGCAAGCTTAAATTGACATGACAACTTTGGTTTCTCTTGAAAATGTTTCGGTCTCTTTCGGTCAGCGCCGCGTCCTTTCTGACGTGTCGCTGGATCTGAAGCCCGGTAAAATTCTGACGCTGCTCGGTCCGAACGGCGCGGGTAAATCCACCCTTGTGCGCGTGGTGCTGGGTCTGGTAGCCCCTGATGAAGGTGTCATCAAGCGTGAAGAAAAATTGCGTATCGGCTACGTGCCGCAAAAATTACATCTTGATGCCACGCTGCCGCTGACCGTCAGCCGCTTCCTGCGCCTGCGCCCGGGCACGCGTAAAGCCGATATTCTTCCGGCGCTGAAACGTGTCCAGGCGGGCCACCTGGTTGACGCGCCACTGCAAAAACTGTCCGGCGGGGAAACCCAGCGCGTGTTACTTGCCCGGGCGCTGCTCAGCAGCCCCCAGCTGCTGGTACTGGATGAGCCAACGCAGGGTGTGGACGTCAATGGTCAGGTCGCGCTTTACGATTTAATTGACCAGCTGCGCCACGAACTGAACTGCGCGGTGCTGATGGTCTCCCACGACCTGCATCTGGTGATGGCGAAAACCGACGAAGTGCTCTGTCTGAACCATCATATCTGCTGTTCCGGCACGCCTGAAGTGGTGTCAATGCACCCCGAATTTATCTCTATGTTTGGCCCTCGCGGGGCTGAACAACTGGGTATTTATCGCCATCATCATAACCACCGCCATGATTTACAGGGACGAATTGTCCTGCGCCGGGGAAATGGACACTCATGATTGAACTGTTACTGCCCGGCTGGCTGGCCGGGATTATGCTCGCCTGCGCCGCGGGTCCGCTTGGCTCGTTTGTGGTCTGGCGCAGAATGTCCTATTTCGGCGATACCCTGGCCCATGCTTCACTGCTGGGCGTGGCCTTTGGTTTACTGCTGGACGTCAACCCGTTCTATGCGGTGATTGTCGTTACGCTGCTCCTCGCCGCCGGTCTGGTCTGGCTGGAAAAACGCCCTCACCTCGCCATTGATACCCTGCTCGGCATTATGGCGCACAGCGCCCTGTCCCTGGGTCTGGTGGTAGTGAGCCTGATGTCCAATATCCGCGTTGACCTGATGGCCTATCTGTTTGGCGACCTGCTCGCCGTGACGCCTGAAGATCTCATTGCTATTGCCATTGGCGTGGTGGTGGTGCTGGGTATTCTGCTGTGGCAGTGGCGTAATTTGCTGGCGATGACCGTCAGCCCGGATCTGGCATTTGTAGACGGCGTGAAGTTGCAGCGGGTGAAGCTGCTGCTGATGCTGGTGACGGCGTTAACCATCGGCGTGGCGATGAAGTTCGTCGGTGCGCTGATTATTACGTCGCTACTGATTATTCCTGCGGCCACCGCGCGTCGTTTTGCCCGTACGCCGGAGCAGATGGCAGGCGTGGCGGTGATTATCGGGATGATTGCGGTAACGGGCGGGTTAACCTTCTCGGCGTTCTATGACACGCCTGCGGGGCCGTCAGTGGTGCTGTGTGCGGCGGTACTGTTTATTTTAAGTATGATGAAGAAGACCGCTAGTTGATATCGAGGGCGCTGATGCCCTCATCCTAACCCTCTCCCGGTGGGAGAGGGAATTAAGCATTACGGCATTGCCGGTGGCGTGATACCAAAATGATTCCACGCCCGCACCGTGGCCATACGCCCACGCGGGGTACGTTGCAGGAAGCCCTGCTGAATCAGATACGGTTCGAGTACATCTTCAATTGTCTCGCGCTCTTCCCCGATTGCCGCCGCCAGGTTATCCAGCCCGACCGGCCCGCCAAAGAATTTGTCCAGTACCGCCAGCAGCAGCTTGCGGTCCATGTAGTCAAAACCCTCAGCATCGACATTCAGCATATCCAGCGCCTGAGCAGCAATTTCGGCAGAAATAGAACCATCGTGCTTCACTTCTGCAAAGTCACGGACGCGGCGCAGCAGGCGGTTAGCGATACGCGGTGTTCCGCGCGAACGCTTCGCCACTTCAAATGCCCCCTCTTCGCTCATATCCAGCCCCATATAGCGGGCACTGCGACCCACGATATGCTGGAGGTCGGCGACCTGATAGAACTCGAGGCGCTGCACAATACCAAAGCGGTCGCGCAGTGGAGAGGTTAAAGACCCGGCACGGGTGGTGGCGCCAATCAGGGTAAACGGCGGCAGATCGATTTTGATCGAACGCGCGGCAGGGCCTTCGCCTATCATGATATCCAGCTGGTAGTCTTCCATTGCCGGATAGAGAACCTCTTCCACCACCGGCGACAGGCGGTGGATCTCATCGATAAACAGCACGTCGTGCGGTTCAAGATTGGTCAGCATCGCCGCCAGATCGCCTGCTTTTTCCAGCACCGGGCCAGACGTGGTACGCAGGTTCACGCCCATTTCATTGGCAACGATATTCGCCAGGGTGGTTTTCCCCAAACCCGGAGGACCGAAAATCAGCAGGTGATCGAGCGCATCGCCGCGCAGCTTTGCCGCCTGGATGAAGATCTCCATCTGGGAACGCACCTGCGGCTGGCCAATATACTCATCAAGCAACTTCGGACGGATCGCACGATCCACCACGTCGTCTGCCTGAATAGTGCCTGCCGATACCAGGCGATCTGCTTCAATCATCCTTTACCTCACAATGCAGCGCGCAGCGCTTCACGAATCAGAGTTTCACTGCTGGCATCCGGTTTGGCAATTTTGCTCACCATTCGGCTGGCCTCCTGAGGTTTATAGCCCAGCGCCACCAGCGCGGCAACCGCTTCCTGCTCGGCATCATCATCCGACACAGGCGCACCCGGCGAAGTCAGCACCAGATCGGCAGCAGGGGTAAAGAGATCGCCATGCAGACCTTTAAAGCGGTCTTTCATCTCAACAATCAGGCGCTCTGCCGTTTTCTTACCAATGCCCGGAAGCTTAATCAGCGCGGCAGGATCTTCGCGCTCAACGGCATTGACGAACTGCTGGGCGGACATACCGGAGAGAATGGCCAGCGCCAGCTTCGGCCCGACGCCGTTGGTTTTAATCAGCTCGCGGAACAGGGTGCGTTCCTGTTTGTTGTTGAAGCCATAGAGCAGTTGAGCATCTTCACGCACCACAAACTGGGTAAAGACAATCGCCTCTTTGCCCGCGTCCGGCAGCTCGTAGAAGCAGGTCATTGGCATATGGACTTCATAGCCCACGCCGCCCACTTCCAGCAGCACTAACGGGGGTTGTTTTTCAATGATGATGCCTCTGAGTCTGCCTATCACGTGACGCTCCTGCGTTCTGGAAAATTATTGATTTGCGACATAATAAAAAAAGGCTGGATAAACATCCAGCCTGATTTCTCATTATCGTAACCTGCCTCGCGCCAGATTGAGCCGCGACTCGCTCATTTGCATCGCGTTCTGGCTGACATGACAGTGGGTGATCGCAATTGCCAGCGCATCGGCGGCATCGGCCTGCGGGTTCGCGGGGAGCTTCAACAGGGTACGCACCATGTGCTGCACCTGGCTTTTCTCCGCGCTACCAATTCCGACCACCGTCTGCTTGACCTGTCTTGCCGCGTATTCAAATACCGGAAGATCCTGGTTCACGGCAGCAACAATTGCCACGCCCCGCGCCTGACCGAGCTTTAACGCCGAATCGGCGTTTTTCGCCATGAAGACCTGCTCGATGGCGAAATCGTCAGGCTGAAACTGGGTGATAATCTCCGTCACGCCCGCATAAATGAGCTTCAGTCGCGACGGCAGATCTTCAACTTTGGTGCGAATACAGCCACTGCCAAGGTAGGTTAACTGGCGTCCAACCTGACGGATAACGCCGTAACCGGTGACGCGTGAGCCGGGGTCAATCCCAAGGATAATCGACATCACGCGTCTCCCGTAAACGGTTTAAACGCTCTCATCAGAGAGTCGCTGCAACCTCATCAGAGATCTCACCGTTGTGATACACTTCCTGCACGTCGTCGCAGTCTTCAAGCATGTCGATCAGACGCAGCAGTTTTGGTGCCGTTTCAGCATCCATATCCGCTTTGGTGGACGGGATCATGGAGACTTCAGCGTTGTCGGCTTTCAGGCCCGCCGCTTCCAGCGCATCACGTACTGCGCCCATCTCTTCCCACGCGGTGTAGACATCGATAGCGCCATCGTCGAAGGTCACTACGTCTTCCGCACCCGCTTCCAGCGCCGCTTCCATGATGACATCTTCGTCGCCTTTCTCGAAGGAGATGACGCCTTTTTTGCTGAACAGGTACGCTACAGAACCGTCAGTCCCCAGGTTACCCCCGGTTTTGGTGAACGCATGGCGCACTTCTGCAACGGTACGGTTACGGTTGTCGGACAGACATTCAACCATTACCGCGGTGCCGCCAGGACCGTAACCTTCATAAATGATGGTTTCCATGTTCGTGTCTTCATCACCGCCCACGCCACGAGCGATAGCACGGTTCAGGGTGTCACGCGTCATGTTGTTGGACAGCGCTTTATCTACTGCCGCACGCAGACGTGGGTTAGACGCCGGATCGCCGCCGCCCAGACGCGCCGCTGTCACCAGCTCGCGAATGATTTTGGTAAAGATCTTACCGCGCTTGGCATCCTGTGCCGCTTTGCGGTGTTTGGTGTTGGCCCACTTACTATGACCTGCCATAAAAAGTTCTCCAAAAATCGCGCCTTTTCAGGCTGCGTTAATTACAAATTCTTCAATCGCCTGCCGGTTGCTCCACGATTTGGTCAGTGCGGCGGCATCCGCCGCATCCACCCAGCGGTAGGTCAGATGTTCAGTGAACACGATCTCCCGTTCGTGAGGGAGCGCGAGACAGAACCACGATTCCGTGTTGCGCTCGATACCCGGTGCATAGCGATGACGTAAATGGCTAAAAATTTCGAACTCCACCGTGCGCTGACAGTCCTTCAGGGTCAGTTGCTCGCAAGCAACGTCAATGGTGACCTCTTCCTTTACTTCACGCGCGGCGGCCTGCGGCGCGGTTTCGCCTTCTTCCAGACTGCCGGTAACCGACTGCCAGAATTCAGGGTCATCGCGCCGCTGCAACATCAGCACCCGCTTCGTGTCCTGAGCGTAAATTACAACTAAGACAGAAACGGGACGCTTATATGCCATATCAGTTTTTCTCTTCCTTTTTCACCACGTCGATACCCAGCTCAGCCAGTGCGGCCGGGTTAGCGAAGCTTGGCGCTTCGGTCATCAGACACGCCGCTGCGGTGGTTTTCGGGAAGGCGATAACGTCACGGATGTTGTCGGTGCCGGTCAGCAGCATAGTCAGACGGTCGAGACCGAATGCCAGGCCTGCGTGAGGCGGCGTACCGTACTTCAGCGCATCCAGCAGGAAGCCGAACTTCTCGCGCTGTTCCTGTTCGTTGATGCCCAGAATGCCGAACACCGTCTGCTGCATCTCACCGCTGTGAATACGCACGGAGCCGCCGCCCACTTCATAGCCGTTGATAACCATATCGTAGGCGTTCGCGACTGCCTCTTCCGGTGCCGCTTTCAGCTCTGCCGCCGTCATGTCTTTTGGCGAGGTGAACGGGTGGTGCATGGCAGTCAGGCCGCCTTCACCGTCGTCTTCAAACATCGGGAAGTCGATAACCCACAACGGCGCCCATTTGCTCTCGTCGGTGAGGTTCAGATCTTTGCCCAGTTTCAGACGCAGCGCGCCCATTGCATCGGCAACAATTTTCTTATTGTCAGCGCCGAAGAAGATCATGTCGCCATCCTGTGCGCCGGTGCGCTCAAGGATCGCTTCTACAATCTCCGCATTCAGGAACTTCGCCACCGGGCTGGTGATACCTTCCAGACCTTTCGCACGCTCGGTTACTTTAATATAGGCCAGACCTTTCGCGCCGTAGATCTTGATGAAGTTGCCGTAGTCGTCAATCTGCTTACGGCTAAGCGCTGCACCGCCCGGTACACGCAGGGCTGCTACGCGACCTTTCGGATCGTTAGCCGGGCCGGCAAACACCGCAAACTCAACGGATTTCACCAGGTCAGCAACGTCCACCAGCTCCATAGGGTTACGCAGGTCTGGTTTGTCGGAGCCGTAACGACGCTCGGCTTCGGCGAAGGTCATAATGGGGAAGTCGCCCAGTTCCACGCCCTTCACGTCATTCCACAGGCTGCGCACCAGCGCTTCCATCACTTCACGCACCTGCTCAGCGGTCATGAAGGAGGTTTCCACATCGATCTGGGTAAATTCTGGCTGACGGTCAGCGCGAAGGTCTTCGTCACGGAAGCATTTTACGATCTGATAGTAGCGATCGAAGCCGGACATCATCAGCAGCTGTTTAAACAGCTGTGGAGACTGCGGCAGCGCGTAGAATTTGCCTTTATGAACGCGGGATGGCACCAGGTAATCGCGCGCGCCTTCCGGCGTGGCTTTGGTCAGCATCGGGGTTTCGATATCGAGGAAACCGTGGTCATCCATAAAGCGACGCACCAGGCTGGTGATTTTCGCACGGGTTTTCAGGCGCTGTGCCATCTCCGGGCGACGCAGATCCAGGTAGCGGTATTTCAGACGCGCTTCTTCAGTGTTGACGTGGTTGGAGTCCAGCGGCAGCGCTTCAGCACGGTTGATGATCGTCAGATCGGAGGCCAGCACTTCAATGGCACCGGTCGCCATATCTGCGTTGACGTTTTTCTCGTCACGCGCACGTACGGTGCCGGTGACCTGAATGCAGAACTCATTACGCAGCTCAGAAGCCAGCTTCAACGCGTCCGCGCGATCCGGATCGAAGAACACCTGAACGATACCTTCGCGGTCGCGCATATCAATGAAGATAAGGCTACCAAGATCACGACGACGGTTGACCCAACCACACAGGGTCACCTGCTGTCCGACGTGGGACTGACGCAGCTGCCCGCAATATTCTGTACGCATGAGATATCCCTTAATTAGCCGCAGGCTAAATGTCGCCTGGTATGCAGGCTACTATGTCGCAGCTTTCTGTATGTCACAACTGGATGAAAAAAGGCGGCTATTATACTGGAAATTCCGCCGGACGATAAGAGCGAAGCACGGCCAGACGCACGTTTGCTGCGCTCTTATTGCGCATTCTCACAAAAATTAACAAAATTATCCGACCGATAACAGGCCATAACGTCGTAAGGTGTAACGGAAGCGATTCATTTAACTGGAGTTACCATGCTGACACTTGATGCCCGCAAAACCGCCCTGGTGGTGATTGATCTACAGGAAGGGATCCTTCCCTTTGCCGGTGGCCCGCACACCGCTGATGATGTCGTCAGCCGTGCCTCCCGTCTGGCGGAAAAATGCCGCGCCAGCGGCGCACCGGTTGTCATGGTGCGCGTTGGCTGGTCGGCCGATTTTGCCGAAGCGTTAAAACAGCCGGTTGATGCCCAGGCACCCGCGCACGCTCTGCCGGAAAACTGGTGGACGTATCCGGTCTCGCTCGGCAAACGCGACAGCGATATCGAAGTGACCAAACGCCAGTGGGGCGCCTTCTACGGCACCGACCTGGAGCTACAGTTGCGCCGCCGCGGTATCGACACCATTATCCTGTGCGGGATCTCCACCAACATTGGCGTGGAATCCACCGCCCGTAACGCCTGGGAGTTGGGCTTTAACCTGGTGATTGCCGAAGACGCATGTAGCGCGGCTTCTGCGGAACAACACCAGGGCAGCATGACCCATATTTTCCCGCGCATCGGTCGCGTGCGCAGCACGGATGAGATTTTAAGCGCGTTATGATGTATGTGGGCCTGCCCCAGTGGTCGCACCCGAAATGGGTGCGCCTTGGCATAACCAGCCTTGAAGAGTACGCCCGGCACTTTAACTGCGTGGAGGGCAACACCACGCTGTATGCCCTTCCCCGGGCAGAGATTGTCGAGCGCTGGCGGGATCAAACCACGGATGATTTCCGCTTCTGCTTTAAATTTCCGGCAACCATCTCCCATAACGCCGCCCTGCGTAACTGCGGTGATTTAACCGAAGAGTTTTTTGGCCGAATGTCGCCACTGGCAAACCGTATCGGCCAGTACTGGCTGCAGCTTCCCGCCACCTTTGGTCCGCGCGATCTGCCCGCGCTCTGGCAATTCCTTGATGGCCTGCCCCGGGACTTTACCTACGGCGTGGAAGTGAGACATCCTGAATTTTTTGCCAAAGGCGAAGTGGAGAAAGCACTCAACCGGGGATTGCATGAGCGCTCAGTCAACCGCGTCATCCTTGACAGTCGTCCTGTTCACAGCGCAATTGCGCATAACGAAGCCATTATTGATGCCCAGCGCAAGAAGCCCAAAGTCCCGGTCCACGCCATCGTAACCGCGCACAATCCGATGGTCCGGTTTATCGGCAGCGACAATATGCAGCAAAATCAGGAGATGTTCGCCGTCTGGCTGCACACGTTAGCGAAATGGGAACAGACCACCACGCCGTATCTTTTTTTACATACGCCGGATATCGCCCAGGCCCCCGAACTGGTCGATACGCTCTGGCAGGCCCTGCAAACCGCGGTTCCGTCGCTCGGCAGCGCGCCGTCCATCCCACAACAATCTTCTCTTTTCTGAGATCACGCCATATCATAGAGACGCCATCTGCCAAAACACAGGGAGTTTGTATGGTCAGCGCGTTGTATGCGGTGCTAGGTGCATTACTGCTGATTAAATTTTCATTTGATGTTGTGCGACTCAGAATGCAGTACCGCGTCTCATACGGCGACGGGGGGTTTTCCGAACTGCAAAGCGCTATCCGTATCCACGGCAACGCGGTTGAGTACATTCCAGTGGCACTCATTTTGCTGCTGTTTATGGAGATGAATGGCGCCGAAACCTGGATGGTACACATTTGTGGCCTGCTGCTGATTGCGGGTCGGTTAATGCATTATTACGGCTTTCACCACCGCTTATTCCGCTGGCGTCGTTCCGGCATGAGCGCGACATGGTGTTCGCTTTTGCTGATGGTGCTGGCTAACCTTTGGTATATGCCGTGGGAGTTGGTTTTCTCCTTCCGTTAGCGCACAATACGCCACTTTATTTTTCCCGGATTTTTACGTTATGTCAGATCGCGACACGCTTTTTTCCGCGCCTATCGCCAGCCTGGGCGACTGGACCTTCGATGAACGAGTAGCCGAAGTCTTCCCGGATATGATCCAGCGCTCTGTTCCCGGTTATTCCAATATTATCTCCATGATCGGCATGCTGGCTGAGCGCTTCGTTCAACCCGGCACGCAGGTGTATGACCTGGGCTGCTCGCTCGGCGCGGCAACGTTGTCGGTACGTCGTAACGTTCATCACGAAGGCTGTAAAATCATTGCCGTCGATAACTCCCCAGCGATGGTTGAACGCTGCCGTCGCCATATTGATGCCTGGAAAGCGGCAACTCCGGTCGAGGTCGTTGAAGGCGACATTCGTGACATCGAAATCCACAACGCCTCGATGGTCGTGCTGAATTTTACCCTGCAGTTCCTGGTGCCCGATGACCGCCAGCGGCTGCTGGACAAAATTTATCAGGGCCTTAACCCCGGTGGCGCGCTGGTGCTGTCTGAGAAATTCAGCTTTGAAGACGCGACCGTCGGCGAACTGCTGTTCAACATGCACCACGATTTCAAACGTGCAAACGGCTACAGCGAGCTGGAGATTAGCCAGAAACGCAGCATGCTGGAAAACGTGATGCTGACGGACTCCGTGGAAACTCATAAAGCGCGTCTGCGCCAGGCAGGCTTTGAGCACAGCGAACTGTGGTTCCAGTGCTTTAACTTTGGCTCCCTGGTGGCGCTGAAAGCTGAGGATGCGGCATGATTGAGTTCGGTAACTTCTATCAGCTGATTGCAAAAAACCATCTCTCCCACTGGCTGGAGACCCTGCCTGCGCAGATTGCCAACTGGCAGCGCGATCAGCAGCATGGGCTGTTGAAGCAGTGGTCAAATGCGGTGGAGTTTCTGCCGGAGCTGACGCCTCACCGTCTGGATCTGCTGCACAGCGTCACGGCCGAAAGCGCAGAGCCGCTGCCCGCCGGGCAGATTAATCGCATCGAAACGCTGATGCGTAACCTGATGCCGTGGCGCAAAGGACCGTTTTCGCTCTACGGGGTGAATATCAATACTGAATGGCGCTCCGACTGGAAATGGGATCGCGTGCTGCCGCACCTCTCCGACCTGACCGGGCGTACCATTCTGGACGTCGGCTGCGGTAGCGGTTACCACATGTGGCGCATGATTGGCGCGGGCGCGCATTTAGCCGTTGGCATCGACCCGATGCAGTTGTTCCTGTGCCAGTTCGAAGCCGTGCGTAAGCTGCTGGGTAACGACCAGCGCGCGCATTTGCTGCCGCTGGGCATTGAGCAACTGCCCGCGCTGAAAGCGTTTGATACCGTCTTCTCCATGGGCGTGCTTTACCACCGCCGTTCCCCGCTGGAGCATTTATGGCAGCTGAAAGATCAGCTGGTCAGCGGCGGCGAACTGGTGCTGGAAACGCTGGTGGTCGAAGGCGATGAAAATACCGTTCTGGTTCCCGGCGATCGTTACGCGCAAATGCGCAACGTCTACTTCATTCCTTCCGCGCTGGCGCTGAAAAACTGGCTGGAGAAGTGCGGATTTGTGGATGTGCGCATCGCCGACGTCTGCGTGACCTCCATCGAGGAGCAACGCCGCACGGAGTGGATGGTGACCGAATCGCTGGAGCAGTTCCTTGACCCAACCGACCACAGCAAAACCGTTGAAGGCTATCCGGCGCCAATGCGTGCGGTGTTGATTGCCACGAAGCCGTAGCCTTTTAGCCGGGTGGCGGCTGCGCCTTACCCGGCCTGGTCATCGCAGGTTTTCTCCAAAATATTTCAAGTTGCAGCAAGGCGGCAACGCAGCGAATCCCCAGGAGCTTACATCAGTAAGTGACTGGGGGGAGCGAGGCAGCCAACGCAGCTGCGGCTTGAAATATGAAGGAGAAAAAAAGGCCCCTGTGTAATTGGCAGGGGCCTGGTACAAGCAAGCATCATATTGGGCGACATGATGCGCGGTAAAAATCGGTACGTTGCTACACGTGATGACGTTCAATCAGCGATTTCATTTCCGCAACCGACTCTCCATCTACACCGTAGCGTGAGTACTCATCCGCTTCAGCATCCGTCGACATAGACAACCCTGTATTGCGATAACGCATGGGCGACGGTATCCATTTCCCGGCAGAGCTGTGAAGCTCTTCCACCCCGGCGTTTAAAAACAGTTCCAGATTGCTGGCACGGACTCCCGCACCCGCCATTATTATTGGAACTCCGGAATGTGCTTTTAGTTCCGTAATTAATTGCAGTCCTTTTTCAGCCGACGACTGCTGGCCCGATGTCAGCACACGCGCCACGCCAAGTTCCGCAAGGGTATCAAAGGCTTGCAATGGGTTTTTACACATATCGAACGCGCGATGAAATGTTACCGCCATCCCCTTCGCGGCCGCCATTATCTGGCGCATACGCGGTACATCGACGTTGCCTTCTTCATCGAGCAGCCCCGTCACCAGCCCCGGGAAACCCAGATCGCGAACAAGGGCGATATCGTCAAGCATGGCACTGAACTCGCCTGCCGAGTAACAAAAATCACCGCCCCGAGGACGAATGATAGGGTGTACCGGAACGGTGACAGCCTGACGGGCAGACTTCAACACACCGTACGAGGGCGTTAACCCCCCTTCTTTCGGTGCCGCGCACAGTTCAATGCGGTCTGCCCCCCGCCGTTGCGCCATCACGGCACACTCCACGCTGTAACAGCAAATCTCCAGCCGCGCCATCCACTCCTCCTTAAATTCCGCGTAATGCACCATCATGACACGCCGCTCCCGGTCGGTCTTCGCGTGTCGTCACAACGCTTACTCTTCGCTGGCAACAATCTGTTCTATCGTCCAGGGATGGAACTTCACCGTCACCTGTCCGTCAGTCACGGCCAGCGTCGGGTTTGGTAAACGCTCGCGCTCGCCTTTTGGTGAACTCGTTTTCACAAAGATACCCGGCTTGCTCAACCCCTCATCAGACAGCAGCGCCAGCGCGCGCGCATTCAGCGTTTCGGGCTCGCCTGGCAGCACGATTTCGATGTGCTCCCAGCCTTCATGCGGGTAACGTTTTTCTCCCGGCCACGGCAGTTCAACAACGCTAAACTGCCAGTGCGCTACGCAGACCGGCTCATGCAGTTTAAACAGACAGATAGGACGGCCGTTGATGATGTTCTCAGAGAGCAGTTCCCCGCACTGTTCAAACCCGCGACGCCAGCGCTCGGCTGTGGCGTTCTGATGACAGCGCAAGGAGATGTGATCGGCCTCAAGCGGCGCAATGTCCAGACCAAGACGTGTGGCAAGTTCTGTGAACGCCTGGGTAAAGCGCGGTAAATCTGCGGAAATATCATGCAGTTCGTCAATGGATTGCCAGTTCGCCATAAATCAGTCTCTTATCGTGTCGCAAAGCCGCTAATTTACTCTGTTGCCCCCTTTTGACCAACCGCGGAATGACGCTTTTTATCACTGCATGATTATGCATGCTTTCTTAGCCTGGATTCTGCGCAATCTTCGCCCCCCGCAATGCTGACGCCAGAAGGCATTTGCAGTATACTCCCGCCCTCATTCTTTAACTGGCGCGGGTGGCAGTCAGCCCGCATCAAAAACGTAAGGTATCCAGGTGAATATTCAGGCTCTTCTCTCAGAAAAAGTCAGTCAGGCACTGATTGCCGCAGGTGCGCCTGCGGATTGCGAACCGCAGGTTCGTCAGTCAGCGAAAGTACAGTTTGGCGACTATCAGGCTAATGGCGTGATGGCAGTGGCTAAAAAACTGGGCATGCCGCCGCGACAACTGGCTGAGCAGGTGCTGACTCATCTGGATCTCACCGGCATTGCCAGCAAAACCGAAATCGCGGGCCCGGGCTTTATCAACATTTTCCTTGAGCCGGCCTTCCTGGCAAGCCACGTTGACGCAGCGCTGAAATCTGACCGTCTGGGCGTAACCCAGCCAGAGCCACAGACCGTGGTGATTGACTACTCCGCGCCAAACGTCGCGAAAGAGATGCACGTTGGCCACCTGCGCTCCACCATCATCGGTGACGCGGCAGTACGCACCCTTGAGTTCCTCGGTCACAAGGTGATCCGCGCGAACCACGTTGGCGACTGGGGTACCCAGTTCGGTATGCTGATTGCTTACCTGGAAAAACAGCAGCAGGAAAACGCGGGTGAAATGGCGCTGGCGGACCTGGAAGGGTTCTACCGTGAAGCCAAAAAACACTACGACGAAGATGAAGCCTTCGCCGAGCGCGCGCGTAGCTATGTGGTGAAACTGCAGGGCGGCGACCCGTACTTCCTGGAGATGTGGCGCAAGCTGGTGGACATCACCATGTCCCAGAACCAGCTCACCTATAACCGTCTGAACGTCACCCTGACCCGCGACGACGTGATGGGTGAAAGCCTCTATAACCCAATGCTGCCGGGCATTGTGGCTGACCTGAAGGCCAAACATCTGGCGGTTGAGAGCGAAGGCGCAACGGTCGTATTCCTTGATGAGTACAAAAACAAGGAAGGCGAACCGATGGGCGTGATCATCCAGAAAAAGGATGGCGGCTACCTCTACACCACCACCGATATCGCCTGTGCGAAGTACCGTTACGAAACGCTGCATGCTGACCGCGTGCTCTACTACATCGACTCCCGTCAGCACCAGCACCTGATGCAGGCGTGGACTATCGTGCGTAAAGCCGGTTATGTTCCCGATTGCGTACCGCTGGAACACCACATGTTCGGCATGATGCTGGGTAAAGACGGCAAGCCGTTCAAAACCCGTGCGGGCGGTACGGTGAAGCTGTCCGACCTGCTGGATGAAGCGCTGGAACGCGCCCGTCGCCTGGTGGCAGAGAAGAACCCGGATATGCCGGCCGAGGAGCTGGAAAAACTGGCGAACGCCGTGGGTATCGGTGCGGTGAAATACGCGGATCTCTCCAAGAACCGTACCACCGACTATATCTTCGACTGGGACAACATGCTGGCGTTTGAAGGTAACACCGCGCCGTACATGCAGTATGCCTACACCCGCGTGCTCTCGGTGTTCCGTAAAGCGAATATCGATGAAAGCGTGCTGGCGAATGCGACCGTCACCATTACCGAAGATCGTGAAGCCCAGCTGGCGGCCCGTCTGCTGCAGTTTGAAGAGACGCTGTCCGTGGTTGCACGCGACGGTACGCCGCATGTGATGTGTGCTTACCTGTACGATCTGGCCGGTCTGTTCTCCGGCTTCTACGAGCACTGCCCTATTCTGTCTGCGGAAAATGAATCGGTCCGCAACAGCCGCCTGAAGCTGGCGCAGCTGACGGCGAAGACCCTGAAGCTGGGTCTGGATACCCTGGGTATCGAAACCGTAGAACGTATGTAATACAAAAAACCCGGCTATCATCGCCGGTTTTTTTTATGATCAGAAGTACTTCCGCAAATACTCCGTCAAACAGAAGATTGCCATTGCCTGACCGTACGGCATCGACGTCAGCGGGATCTGGCGGTAAAACTCCAGATCGCTCCCCATCCCGGTTCCGAACGACGTTTGCAGCAGTTCCCCTTCCGGCGAGATGTTTTTCACAATCCCTCTGATGGCTTTCTCCGCGACATCAGCGTATTCCGCCGCCACATAGCGTTTACGCACGGCCTTAAGAATACCGTAGGCAAAACCTGCCGTGGCCGACGCCTCCAGGTATGAGTCTGGGTCGTCGAGCAGCGTATGCCACAGGCCACTGTCGTCCTGACATGTCGCCAGCGCGGCAATCTGCGCATTGAGCACCTGCGTCAGATAACGGCGCACGGCGTTGTTTTCCGGCAGATCGACCAGTTCGAGGAAGTCCGGGATCACAATGGTGAGCCAGCTGTTGCCACGCGCCCAGCGGGCATGGGCAAAGTTATGGTTGCCGTCATAGTTCCAGCCGTGGAACCACAGCCCGGTCTCCCGGTCCATCAGGTTCTGCACGTGCAGCAGGAACTGGTACACGGCCTCCTCAACGTATTCCGGTTTGTTCAGCAGCTTGCCAATTTTGGCCAGCGGCAGGACCGTCATCATCAGCGTGTCATCCCACATCTGCTGCGCGTTCTCTTCCGCCAGGGTAATGTGCTGCATGCCGCCGTGTTCGGTACGCGGCATCTCATGCATCGCCCACTCCGCCCAGCTCTCCAGCCACGGCAGCCAGGCCGGATTTCGGGTCTCTTCGTAGCGGTACGCCAGCGTCAGGAACGGCGACATGGTATTTACGTTTTTGGTGGTTGCCCCTTCCGCAAAACGGTCCGCAAACCAGCTGTCGATAATGTCGCGCATCCCGTCGTCGCCGGTCTGGCAGTAGTACTGCCAGATACCGTACAACCCGACGCCGTGCGTCCACTCCCACTCTGCCCAGCCTTTGGTATCTATGACGCGCCCGTCGTCCAGCCGCAGCAAAAATTCACCCGTTTTGTCGTGGATATTGACCAGGTTATGCGTCACCTTCTGAATCAGCGATTTCAGCTCGTCCCTGGCGATAAAACGCTCTGGCTGACGCAGCAAGGGGCTATGTTTGACAGGCCAAACTTTCATCATCTTAACCTCTGTTGTATGTCGAATTCAGTACCGCACGTCCCTTCAGCGAAGGGGCCGCTGGTTTATTGCGATTGAGATAACCAATGTTGTTATTCCCCCACAAGGATTCGAACGGCATACCGGCCAGCATTTCCACGGTGGCGCGGGCGTGCGGGCTGGCCGCTTCAGGCATGGCGCGGCCCGATTCGCGCATTTTCGCGGTCTCTTCGCGCAGCGTGCTGTGGGTTTGTAGATTGAGCCTGAAGCGCAGGGAAACCAGGAAACCGCAGAACAGCACCAGAAGGGTTCCCACGCTCAAAATCAGCAGAATGGTGTGGCTGACTTCAGCAGGCTGGGTTTTCTGACCGCTGACAAAGCCGGACATCTGCATCACGATGCCCACCAGCATTACCGCACCGGCCTGAGACGCTTTTCGGGTCAATGTCATGATACCGGCGAAGATGCCCTCACGACGCTGGCCGGTGATCACTTCGTCCACGTCAGCAATGTAGGTATAGGTGTTCCACGGCACATAGTTGATACCGCCGCGACCAAGACCGGCAACCGCGGAGATTAGCAACAGCAGAGCGTAAACGTCGCTCAGCCCGGCATAATACAGCACGGCGTAAGAGAGAGAGGCCAGGCCAAACAGCACCACCACCATGCGGTAAGACGGCGCAGGCCCAAAGCGAATACACAGCGGGATCATCCCAATCACGGCAAGGAACTGGAAGATGGCCATCGTGCCCAGCAGGTTCGATGCCATTGACGCCTCCTGCATCAGCACAAACACCACGTAATAGGTAAAGACGGCGTTGAAGACGTCCTGCGCAATGTAGCCGCCGAGGTACATGCCCAGGTGCTGACGGAAAATCTTGATGCGCAGCGTCGAGCTTAACTCCACAAACAGGCGATTCAGGCTCTGGCCCAGGGTCAGTTTTTTCTTCTCTTCTTCCGCGCGCAGGGCCGCTTCGGACCACTCCTCGCGCGGGCGCTCCCAGGTGAAGAACCAGACAAAGGTCAGCATCAGCGCGCACAGCACGGAGAAGACCAGGCTTGCGTAGAAGAATGAAATCGCGTTGTCTTTACCAAAGTGGGTCAGCAGGATCCCCGGCAGGAACGAAGCCAGGATAGCGGACATCTGCGCCATCGAAATACGCGTACCGGAGAATTTCGTTTTCTGTTTAAAGTCATCGGTCATCTCCGGGACCAGCGTTTCATACGGCACCAGAATCATGGTGTAGACGATATCGAAGACCAGATAGGTCAGCAGGTAGTACCAGAAATTCATCTCCCCAACCCACATCAGGGAGTAGCTGAAGACGCAGGGAATGCCGAGCAGAATAAAGAATTTGCGGCGGCCAAAGCGTTTGCCCAGCCAGGTGGTGCCAAAGTTATCGGTTAAAAAGCCCATCAGCGGGCTGACCACCGCGTCCAGCACCCTTGCAGCAGCAAAAATAAAGGTCGCTTCAATCGGTGTGAGTCCACAGAAGGTCGTATAAAAATACAAAAGCCAGGCCGCCGTCAGCGCGGTCGTTCCCGCGCCGAGGAAATCCCCTGCCCCGTATGCAAGATAGTTTGCGAGTCCAATTTTTCGTGTTTTCATTGCCGTCAACCCTAATCAGTTTTAGGAGACCCCCTGTAAGCAAACCTCGTCCGGGAGTTTTTACACGGCTACAGTAGAATTAACGCACTGTGGAAACCTTTCTGTTTCTGCCATCACACCGCAAAGGCTGGCAAAAATGCAAAGAGTGTCATTACGTGCATCACTGATTTATAAAACAGCGTTTCTATTACTTCAAAAGGCGAGGTCATTTTTGCGAGCCCGCTATCATAATCACTGATAACGGGCGTTGAGGCAGGCAACTAGCGGTAGTTAACGATAACGGAATTACTCTGCACCTTGAGCGCCGGGATCAACCGCCCGCCGCCCGGCACTTCCCAGATAAAGCGTAAAGGTTCTATAGCAGGTACGCCGTTAAACGCCTGGGTAGTGCCGCTCTCTCCGTCAATTTCCGTGCAACGGCTCTGGGAGCACAGACGCACCTGCAGCCCGGCAGGCGTCGGGCCAATCAGCGAGTAGTTCCACACCACCAGGCTCATCTGACCGGACACCGGTTCAGAAGGCGCCAGCGGGCGCGACGACATCGCCACGCCACGGTTGCTGAGGGTCACGCCGATGCTGCTGGCCTGCCAGCTCCCTTCGCCCGCGGCCTGCGCCACCAGCGGGAAGAGTAATAGCCCTAACCACTTACGCATTATTTACCTCCAATCGTCGCCGTCATACGAATATGGCGATTATCAGACAGCTCCAGATTCGACAGCACCACCAGCTGGTTCAGGCTACGACGCAGGAAGCGTGACAGCAGCGGACGCAGCGCATGGTTCACCAGCAGCACCGGCGGTGCCCCCAGCATCTCCTGACGCGCCAGCGCCTCCTGTGTTTGCGCCAGCAGACGGTCAGCCAGACCCGGCTCCAGCCCGCCACCGCCCTGCAGGGCCTGCAACAGCAGACGTTCCAGCGGCGTATCCAGGCCAATCACCTGCACTTCGCCGGTGCCCGGGAACCACTGCTGGGTGATCGCGCGGCCCAGCGCCACGCGCACCACCGCCGTCAGCTCATGCGGATCGCTTTGCAGCGGCGCGTGCTCGGCGAGGGTTTCCAGAATGGTGCGCATATCGCGGATCGGCACTTTTTCATCAAGCAGGTTTTGCAGCACCTTATGCAGGGTGGTCAACGTCAGCACGCCCGGTACCAGATCCTCCGTCAGCTTCGGCATCTCCTGGCTCACGCGGTCGAGTAACTGCTGTGCTTCCTGACGGCCAAACAGCTCTGCTGAGAACTGTCCAATCAGGTGGTTAAGATGGGTAGCCACCACGGTACTGGCCTCCACCACGGTATACCCCTGAATTTGTGCCTGCTCTTTGAGCGCGCTTTCAATCCAGATAGCGGCCAGACCAAACGCGGGATCGATGGTCTGTTCACCCGGCAGCGTACCGGCGGCTGTGCCCGGGTTAATCGCCAGCCAGCGGCCTGGATACGCATCACCGCTGCCAATCTCAACCCCTTTCATCAGAATACGGTAGCGGGCAGGCGGAAGATCCATGTTGTCGCGGATGTGCACAACCGGCGGCAGGAAGCCCATATCCTGGGCGAATTTTTTCCGGATACTGCGGATACGGCCAAGCAGTTCGCCATCCTGCTGGAAATCGACCATCGGGATCAGACGGTAACCCACTTCCATCCCCAGCGAATCTTCCAGCTGAACGTCGTTCCAGGTGGCTTCCACGGCCTGCGTGTTCTCCGGCATTTTTACCGGTACAGGTTCTGCCGCGGGTTTCATTTCACGGCCACGCATCCACCAGGCAAGGCCCAGCAGTGCTGCCGTGAACAGCAGGAAAACCAGGTTCGGCATGCCCGGCACCAGGCCGAGCAGACCCAGCACCGCCGCCGCCAGCAGCATGACGCGCGGGTTGCTGAACAGCTGACCAACCATCTGCTCGCCAACGTCCTGATCGGTACTGACGCGGGTAACAATAACGCCCGCGGCGGTAGAAATGACCAGCGCCGGGATCTGGGCAACCAGACCATCACCAATGGTCAGCAGCGTATAGCTTTCAGCCGCCTGGCCCATGCCCATGCCATGCTGCAGTACCCCAACAAGCAGGCCACCCACCACGTTAATCACCATGATGAGAATGCCCGCGATGGCGTCACCGCGCACAAACTTACTCGCACCGTCCATTGAGCCGTAGAAGTCCGCTTCCTGGGTCACTTCCGCACGGCGTTTTTTCGCTTCATCTTCCGCGATAAGCCCGGCGTTAAGGTCGGCGTCGATCGCCATCTGCTTACCCGGCATCCCGTCCAGCACAAAGCGCGCACCCACTTCCGCAATACGCCCTGCACCTTTGGTGATAACCATAAAGTTGATGATAACGAGGATGACAAACACCACGATGCCGATGGCAAAGTTACCGCCCACGAGGAAGTGGCCAAAGGCCTCAACCACTTTGCCCGCTGCTGCCGCGCCGGTGTGGCCTTCCATCAGGATGATACGCGTGGACGCCACGTTCAGCGCCAGTCGTAACAGGGTGGTAAACAGCAGGATGGTCGGAAACGCCGCAAACTCAAGGGTACGCTGGGTGAACATCGCCACCAGCAGCACCATGATGGACAACGCAATGTTGAAAGTGAAAAGCAGGTCGAGGATGAATGCCGGCAGCGGCAAAACCATCATCGACAGGATTAGCAGGATGAGGATCGGCCCGGCAAGGATTTGCCATTGGGTCGATTTCAGGTTGCCGGGCAGGCGCAACATTGCCACCAGATTAGCCATCAGTGTCCTTCTCGTTCATAAAATCCAGCGCAGCAGGCACCGGAAGGTTCTCAGGTTTGACAGGTCGTTGACCGCCAGCCAGACGCCAGCGTTTCAACTGCCATACCCAGGCCAGCACTTCCGCCACGGCGGCGTAGAGTTGTCCTGGGATCTGTTGTCCAATTTCCGCGTGGCGGTACAACGCACGCGCCAGCGGCGGCGCTTCCAGTATTGGCACCCGGTTTTCCGTGCCAATCTCGCGGATGCGCAGAGCGATTAAGCCCGCCCCCTTCGCCACCACTTTCGGCGCGCTCATTTTGTTTTCGTCGTACTGCAGCGCAACGGAATAGTGGGTCGGGTTGGTGACAATAACGTCGGCTTTCGGCACATCTTCCATCATCCGTCGACGGGCGGCGGCGCGCTGCATCTGGCGGATACGCCCTTTCACGTGCGGGTCACCTTCCATCTGCTTATATTCGTCACGGATATCCTGACGGGACATGCGCAGTTTTTTGAAGTGGCTGTACAGCTGGAAGATGACGTCGAACCCCACCATCGGAATAATGCTGAGGACCACCAGCAGCGCGCAGAGTCCGACCAGATTCAATGCATTGCTCATCGCGGTCAGAGGCGACTCGCTGATAAGCCGCATCATTTCCGGCCAGTTGTGCCACAGGTAAAACCCCGCGGCACTGCCCATTAACGCCGCTTTGAGGATGGCTTTAAGCAGTTCTGCCCCGGTCTGTGCGGAGAACATTTTCGCGATGCCGGACAGCGGGTTCAGTTTGGAAAATTTCGGTTGCAGCGATTTGGTGCTAAAGACCAGACCGCCAAGCATCACCGGCGAGATCAGCGCGACCAGCACCACCCCCGTAATCAGGGGCAGCAGTGCGACCATGGCCCCTTTAATAAGCTGAATAATCTGGCTGAGGATAAGGTTTGGGTCGTTGACCATACTGTGGTCGAAACGCAATCCGGCAGAGAGCATCCCCGCCAGTTTTCGGGCGAGCGACTCCCCCCCCCACCAGATGATGCACACACCCACAATAAGGATCAGCAGGGATGTCAGCTCTCGGGATCGGGGGATCTGCCCTTCCTCACGCGCTTTTTCAAGTCGGTGGGGTGTGGGGGCTTCTGTTCGGTCGTCGTTCTCTTCTGCCACAGTGCATGCTCAGCCCATTACGTCACGGGTATCATGCCAGCGCAGAGGAAATCCAATGGCGGGAAAAGCCCGTTTATTCGGGCTCTTTTCGGTGATTCTGCGTTAACCGCCTCAGGCGCATGCACACCTGAGGCGGAAAGGCGTATCAGAAACCGAGGCTGTCCAGCAGGTCGTCTACCTGATCCTGGCTTGCCACAACGCCCGCTTTGGTGGCGTCGAGCTGTGGGCCATTGAGCAGGCTTTCGTTCTCGCGTTTCGGACGTGCAGCCGGTTCCGGGATGTTCTCCAGCAGCACCATCAGCAGCTGACGTTCAATCTCCTGAATCACATCCATCATGCGCTTGATCACCTGACCGGTCAGGTCCTGGAAATCCTGCGCCATCATGATGTCCAGCAACTGAGCGTTGGTGAAGCTGGTGTGGCCCGGTACATCGCCCAGGAACTGACGGGTATCCGTCACCAGCTCGCGGGCATCCGCCAGCTCGATAGGATTCTCAAACCACTCATCCCAGCGTTTGGTTAGCGCTTTCGCGCCCTTTTCCATCGCATCCTGGTGCGGTTGTGACGCTTCAACGCTGTTCAGCGCACGTTCAGCCGCTTGCGCGGTCATCTGCACAACGTAGTCCAGACGGTCACGCGCGTCAGGAATCGCTTCCGCCGCTTCTGCGATTGCCTGGTCCAGCCCCAGTTCACGCAGGCTGTCACGCAGCATGCGTGTCAGGCTGCCAATGCGGGCAATGATATCGCTGGGCGAATGTTCTTCAACGGGTTTCATAGCAGGTTGCATCATAACCAACACCTCACATGCCGAGTTTCTCGAAGATCTTACCGAGCTTCTCTTCCAGGGTCGCCGCGGTGAATGGCTTCACCACATAGCCGCTTGCGCCCGCCTGTGCAGCGGCAATGATGTTCTCTTTTTTCGCTTCTGCGGTCACCATCAGCACCGGCATAGAGGCCATGCCTGCATCCGCGCGGATGGTTTTCAGCAGTTCCAGACCATCCATGTTCGGCATGTTCCAGTCAGAGATAACAAAACCAAACCCGCCCGCCTGCAGTTTGTTCAGCGCATCCACGCCGTCTTCTGCTTCTTCAACGTTGTTGAAGCCCAACTCTTTCAGCAGGTTACGCACAATGCGACGCATGGTGGAAAAGTCATCCACAACCAAAAACTTAAGCTCTTTATCCGCCATAAAATAATACTCCTGAGTCAAATACGTATTGCCTGTCCGGCACTGATTTTCGCCAGCATCTGCTGGCTTACCTGGCTAAGATCGACCACTTCGCTCACGCCACCCATATTGATGGCCTCGCGCGGCATGCCGAACACCACACAACTTGCTTCATTCTGCGCAATCGTCCAGGCGCCAGCCTGGTGCATTGCAAGCATTCCGGCGGCACCATCGTTGCCCATCCCCGTCAGGATCACCCCAACGGCGTTGCGTCCCGCATGTTTCGCCACCGAATGAAACAGCACATCCACCGACGGACGGTGCCGGTTTACCGGCGGCCCGTCATGAATTTTGATTTGATAGTTAGCGCCGCTGCGCGCCAGCTCCATATGCTTATCGCCCGGCGCGATGTAAGCATGACCCGGGAGCACACGCTCGCCATCTTCCGCCTCTTTCACGCTGATCTGGCACAGCTTGTTCAGACGCTCCGCGAACGAGCGGGTAAAGCCTGGCGGCATATGTTGAGTGATCAGAATACCCGGACTGGAAAGCGGCAATGGCTGGAGTACATGGCGAATTGCCTCTGTTCCTCCGGTTGATGCGCCAATCACCAGCAGTTTTTCCGAGCTGAGTAACGGACCCGCCTTCAGGGTTGCCGGGGCAGCCGTTGGCTTATGGGCCGCGAGCTTCGCGCGCGAGGCGGTGCGGATCTTCTCAGCGATCATTTCGCTGTAGGCCAGCATGCCTTCACGAATGCCAAGCTGGGGTTTGGTGACGAAATCCACCGCCCCCAGCTCCAGCGCGCGCAGCGTAATTTCCGAGCCTTTGCCAGTCAGCGATGAGACCATCACCACCGGCATTGGACGCAGACGCATCAACTTTTCCAGGAAATCAATGCCATCCATGCGCGGCATCTCGACATCCAGCGTCAGCACGTCGGGGTTATATTTTTTAATTAAATCCCGCGCTACCAGCGGATCCGGCGCGGTAGCGACCATCTCCATGTCGCTGTGGCTATTGATAATTTCAGTCATGATCTGGCGCATCAGCGCCGAATCATCGACAGACAATACCCTGATTTTACTCATGCTTTTTCCTTACTCAGCGCATATACCGTTTGCCCACGCAGGCTAAACTCACGCACGAGGTTGCTGAAGTTTTCCGAGTGCCCGGCAAACAGTAAACCGTCAGGCTTGAGCAACGGAACAAACCGACGCAGAATGTCCTGTTGCGTCGTTTTATCAAAATAGATCATGACGTTACGGCAAAAAATGGCGTCGAAAGGCCCCGGCACGTTGTACTGCTTATCCAGCAGGTTAACCGGTGCAAACTCCACGCAGTTCGCCAGCTCCTGGCGCACGCGCACCAGCCCTTCATGCGGGCCGGTACCGCGCATGAAGTAACGCTGAAGCTGCTGAGGCGACAACGTCTTCAGCTCATCCTGGCGATAGACGCCGTTACGCGCCTTCTCCAGCACTTCGGTGTCGATATCGCTGGCGTACACTTTCCAGCGACCCGGCGCCATTCCCAGGGTATCGGCAAGGGTGATCGCCAGCGAGTAAGGCTCTTCCCCGGTCGAGGCCGCCGCACTCCAGACGCGATACTCCCCGGTGCGACGGCGGGCGTGCTCTGCCAGTACCGGGAAGTGGTGAGCTTCGCGGAAAAAGGCCGTCAGGTTAGTGGTTAAAGAGTTAATAAAAGCCTGCCACTCGGCGCTGTTCTGGTTCGCTTCGAGCATGCTCAGGTAGCGACCAAAGTCATCCAGCCCCAGCGTACGCAGGCGCCGCACCAGACGGTTGTAGACCATGTCTCGCTTATGGTCAGCAAGCACGATCCCCGCACGCTGGTAAATTAACTGACATATCCGACGAAAATGCGCGTCGGACAGCGCGAGGCGCTGTGTCATCTGCAACAATAATGACGTTTGCCCTGGAGGCATTGGTGATGTCATAGCGCCTTCTTAATTACATTCAGGATACAACTGGCACGGCCTGCGACCGCCCGACTTCTGTTACTGCTTCAACGTGCTCTTTGACATTAAATACCGCGACCAGCCCGGTGAGATGATCCGCCTGACTGGCCAGCTGATCGGTTGCCGCTGCCGCTTCCTCCACTAACGAGGCATTCTGCTGCGTGACCTGATCCATCTGGCTTACCGCCTGGGCCACCTGCTCAATCCCGCGACGCTGCTCATCAGACGCCGAGGCAATTTCGCCCATGATGTCGTTCACCCGCGTAACGGAGGTGACAATCTCGTGCATGGTTTTCGCCGCCGTATCCACCAGCGCGGAGCCTTGCTGGACGCGGGAGACAGACTCTTCAATCAGCCCTTTGATCTCTTTTGCCGCGTTGGCGCTGCGGCTCGCCAGGTTACGGACTTCACCCGCCACCACCGCAAACCCGCGCCCCTGCTCACCCGCACGCGCCGCTTCCACAGCCGCGTTCAGCGCCAGAATGTTGGTCTGGAACGCAATGCCATCAATCACGCTGATGATGTCGCCAATTTTCTGCGAACTGGCGGCAATATCCTGCATGGTGCTGGCCACATGAGACGCCTGGTCGCCCCCCTTCTTCGCCGTCATCGCCGCCTGTTTTGACAGGTCTGACGCCTGGCGCGCGTTGTCGGCGTTCTGGCTTACCGTCGCAGTCAGCTGTTCCATGCTGGCCGCCGTTTGCGCCAGCGAGGCCGCCTGTTGCTCGGTGCGGGAAGAGAGATCGTTATTGCCAGCCGCAATCTCTGAGATCCCGGTGTGCATGGCATAGCTGCCCTGGCGCACATCGGAGACCGTTTCCCGTAGCGATCCTTGCATCGCCTTCAGGCTGGCAAAGATCGCCGAAATTTCGTTTTTGCCATACACCGCCACCGGACGCGCCAGATCCCCCTTCGCAATGCTGTCGAAGTGGCTGCTGATAATCGCCAGCGGCTGAACAATCATCTTGCGCGACCAGAGCAGCGCGGCACCGGTCAGCAGTGCCGCCAGAATCACCACCACGGTAAAAATCACGCCGGACATGTGGTAGCTCATGCGGCTGCTCTCCCCTGCGCGCTGCACAAACTGGTTAATGTCCTGCTGCCAGGCGTTAAAGCTGTCATCAAACGCCGCCTGTGAGGCCTGTACCGGCGCGGTCATAAAGTCCGAGAGCTGGTTGTTCTCAAGCCAGGTCGCCTGGTGATCCAGATCGCTGTGCCACTGCTCAAAGTTCTTCTTCATGGCAGCTTTCAGCGCTTTCCCTTTTTCGCTGACGTCCTCCTGCGCGGTGAACGTTTTGAACTGCGCGTCGGCCTGCTTAAGGCTGTTGCGCGCCGTCGCCATCAGCGCCTTGATATCATCCGGCGGATAACTCAGCGCGGTTAAGGTTCCCGCCTTGTTCAGCGCAGTGCTTGCCTGCAACAGCACGGCACGCGTTTGTGCCAGTGCGGAGCGCTGCTGATTACTCGCCTCAACTTCCTGCAAATTCTGATAGCCATCGCGAAACGCCCAAAAAGACAACCCGTTACTGCCAACCTGCAACACACCGCAAAGGATCAGAATCAAAAACAGTGTGGTCGAGATACGAATACGATTTAACATCCACGCTCCCATCAAGCGGCAAGCAGCCGCGGTTTAAATGTCAGTCAAAATGTTTCCCAGTTTTCATCATGTCCGGTCGTCGCGGCGCGGGTACGCGTGGCCGCCGGCTCAGCGGCTGGCGCACGATACGTGGCTTGCGGGGTGACCGTATTTCCAGCGAGTGAAGCGAGACGAAACGCCGAGACGGCCATCTTCAGACGGCTCGCCTGGTCTTCCAGCGCAGCCGCCGCCGCGGCGGACTCCTGCACCAGAGCGGCGTTTTGCTGTGTCACGCGATCCATTTCCGATACCGCCAGGGCAACCTGGTCGATACCACGACTCTGCTCATCAGAGGCAGAGGCGATTTCACCCATGATGTCCGTTACGCGGGTAACGGCATTCACGATGTCATTCATGGTCTCCCCTGCGCTTTCCACCAGCACGGAGCCGGTATCGACGCGGGAAACCGAGTCTTCAATCAGGGCTTTAATCTCTTTCGCCGCGTTAGCGCTGCGGCTGGCGAGATTACGCACTTCACCGGCCACCACCGCAAACCCGCGCCCCTGTTCACCCGCACGCGCGGCCTCAACGGCGGCGTTCAGCGCCAGGATATTGGTCTGGAAGGCAATGCCGTCGATCACGCTGATGATGTCAGCGATTTTCTTCGAGCTGTCTGCAATTTCATGCATGGTTTTCACCACACCATCCACCACCCGACCGCCACGCTGCGCCGTTTCGGACGCGCTTTCTGCCAGCTGAGAAGCCTGACGCGCTTTATCCGCGTTCTGCTTCACGGTGGCGGTGAGCTGTTCCATGCTGGCCGCGGTCTCTTCCAGCGCGGAGGCCTGTTGTTCGGTACGGGAAGAGAGATCGTTATTGCCCATCGCAATTTCGCTGGTGCCGGTATAGATGGCATCCGTGCCGCTACGCACGTTGGCAACGGTATCGATAAGCGAACGCTGCATATGGTCTACGCTGTTAGCCAGTTCGGTGATTTCGTTACGCCCGGAGACGGTCAACGTTTTGGTCAAATCGCCGCTCGCAATCTCGCGGATATGGGCAATGACGCGACCCAGTGGGTTCAGCAGGCTATGGCGAATGCCGTACCATACCGCGATCAGCACAATGGCCAGCGCCAGCGCCATTACCGCCATCTGCCATTTGGCAAAGCGGTAATCATTCTGGCTTTCCGTAAAGGCCGAGTGGTAGAGATCTGCGCTGGCTTTGGCGTATTCACTCAGCGCCGCGCCGAGCGCGTTTTGCATTCCTTGTGTCGGCTGGGCGAAATAGGCGTCCATGTTGCCGCTCTCCAGGAACTGGATAAGCTCCGTCAGACCGGCATAGTAGGCGTTATATTTTTCATCGATATTCTGGCTCACCTGCTCCATGGCAGGCTGCGGGGCGATCTTCTTGAAGGCGTCGTAATGCTTTGCGGCATCCGCAAGGGTTGCGCGGGCATTTTTCAGCAGATCGGTTTTCGCGCTGCTCTGCTGGTTATTGGGATCCATCATCATGCGGGCGGAGGAGCGGCTCAGGTTGATACGCGTTTGCAGCATCAAATCCCACGTTGACGTGAGTTCACTCTGCTGCAGGCGCAGATCGTTTGAGGCGGCGAAACTGTCCTGATTCTGTTTTAACGACGAGAAAAAAAGCCCACCGGAGATAAGCTGAAGTAGTGCGAAAATGACCAGCACCATCATGAGCATTGTGACAACGCGGATACGGTTCAACATACAACACCTTCTCATAGGTTTATTAACGGTGTTATCGGCACAGGCCACTGGAACTTTACATTTGCGAAAGGGAAAAGCGCGGGGGTTAGAACGCCACGTCAACAATCAGCGTGTCGGTATAGGTTCCGGCGGGGGGCGTGGCCTGCCCGGTCAGAACTTTGGCGGTGTAATTGTAGGTACGCAGTAATCCGTCGGTACTGACCTGGGACGAGGTCGCACTGGTCCAGCGTTCGGTGCCGCTGCTGCCCCAGCGGTTGGTGGTGGCTTCTTTATAGATGTCGTAACTCATGTAGTTACTGCCGCTCACCATGCGACGAACGTTGTTCAGCGCATTGGCACCATTGTTAATCCCTATGGTATAGGTACTGCCTTTGGTGCAGGTGACGGCGATGGCCTGCGAGACGGTGGGAAAACTTTGTACCAGCGGCGCGCTGTTGAAATTCACGTCCGGGGTGGTCATGGTGCTGCAATCGTTAGTGACGGTCATGTTGAGAAGGATCGTGGTGGTGGCCGTGCCGGTTTGCGGCGTCAGGCAAAGTCCGGCAGCGCCAACGGCACAGACGTTGTAATTAATGCTGAATGTCAGCAGCACCTGATACGGCCCGGCCGAGACGTTTTGCCCCGGCACCGTACGGAAATAGAGTGGAATGTTGTAGCGCTTCGACCCCAGCAGCCCGAGCAGCGTGTTCCCGCTCCAGGTATAGGCATTACCGATCTGCACTTCGCTGCTACCGCCACAGCCGGAGGCAGCGCACAGGCGCGTGGGTATGACATCGGTAATAGCCGCATTGTCCGTGCGCTTCAGGGTGGCGCGACTGTTGGCGAATATCGATGCCGAGGTATAAGTCAGCGCCACCGAGTCGTTGGTAAGCAGGTTGAGGACCGTATCGCAGGCCACCACCAGCGTACCGGTGGTTTCCACTTCCCCGGTTCCGCTCAGCGCGAACGAGGTCACGCTGCCAAACGACGCATTCACCGTACTGACGGTGCAGGCCGCGCCGCTGGCACCGGAGAAGAGCAGCAGAATCACCAGCAGATAACGCGTCACCGTGCCTCCCGACATACCAGCGGCCCGTAGGTTTGCAGCCTGTGTTCCGGGTTCGCGCCAACGGTCAGCGTCACCTGGCACCGTTTGCCCATCGGGGTGATCACCTCCAGCGAATTGACGTCGCTGAGATTTTCCAGCCAGGCGATCCCGTCATAACCCACCACCGCGTTGCTGCGTGAGGCACGTCTGACCTGGCTGCCCACCGGAATGGCCTGTCCCTCGGCATCATGCAGAATGACACTTGCCACCCGCTCCTGCTCCATCGGGAAGTCCACCAGATAACCACTGTGGCGGCGGATCGCAATCCGGCGTTCGGTCTCTTTCAGACGCGTATCGGCAGGCAGATTAAGGGTGTCAATGCGGTAACTGGCCGGGTAATAGGCCGATACGCCACTCACCAGCAGATAGCCGTTACGATTCGTTTTGCCGACCGGCTGGTTCTCGTAGCTGACGGGCACATCCGGTTGACCATCGGTGCTGATCACCACAAAGGCGTCGTTGATTTTATTCGCCGCAAACAGCTCGCCGTCCATCAGCACAATGGAGCCCAGCGCCTCGCTCCACCAGGTCATCATGTCCTTTTCACCGTAGGCCCCGCCCTGCACTTCGATATTATTGTTACGCCAGCCCAAGGTTCCCTGCTGATAATTGTTCGCCCGCGACTGATGCGCCCATGCCATGTTCCAGCTTAACCCGCCATCGGAAGGCATGGAGTGGTTGTAGTTGATGCGCTGCGTGCTGCCTGCCTCCGGCGTGTTTTCGAAGGTGACTGCGGCGCTGTCCCGTTCCCCAAGCGGGACCTGTAGCGAGAGTGCAACCGTCCAGTCGCCCCGCTGCTGATCACGGCTTGCGGCGAGGTAAAGACTGCTCGCGCCCCACAGGTTGCGGCTCCATGAGAGGTTAAGCAGTTCTGTTTTCTGGCTGTCAAAACTCTCCACACCGATCCAGGCAGCCCCGATATTGCCGTACTGCCCAAGGTTAAAGGTCAGGGAATATTGATCGGTATTGCGGCTGAAGCTGGCGACAGGCCGGTCGTTTTCGTCATAGATCGTCGGCTGGTCATAGAGGGCCAGGTTGCCAAAACCGCGATCGCGTCGCGTATGTTGAGTGGCAAGGCTAAAATCGCTGGTGCTGTACTGATAGCCCCAGGCGATCTGCCCGCCCTCATCGCCGCGCATCCGGCTTTGGGTATACGCGGTATTCACAACGCCAAAGTGCCCGAGCTTCACCACCGTCCCGGCCCCGCCCAGCGCCAGCGACTCCGCCCCTTCCGCGTGGCCTTCAAGGGTCAGCCAGTCCGTTACCCCGTAGCGATAAGAACCGCTGCCCGCCGCCGGACCATAGTCAAAATTGTCGATCCCGTAGTTGCGTCGCAGGCTTCCCAGCGTCACCGCCCCATCGCTCAAGCCGCGTTTAAGCAGTTCGCTGGTGACATAGAACGGCAGCGTAGTGCTCACCTGCCGTCCCAGCGCATCGGTGGTGATCAGCACCGCGTCCCCGGCCCCGTTAATATAGGGCAGATTCGTAAGGGTAAAGGGGCCCGGCTGAAGCTGCGTAGAGCCAGACCGATAGCCATTAATAAAGAGATCGACCGAGGTGGGAACCGCTGCTTCCCCGGAGAATTCCGGCAGCGGCCAGGTCACCAGATCCGGGCGCAGGGAGAAGTCACGCCCGTAGCTTATCCCACCCATTCGCACGCTGGAGCTCCAGCTCAGGGCATCGCTGATCACATCCCCGGCCGTCCAGGTGGTGGCGTCCTCTTCGTTGGTGACCAGCAGGGTGGTGTCATAGCGCACATATCCGGCCTGCTGGCCGTCATCGCCAGCGAAATTTTTCCGCACATAACCGGTAGAAGAGAGCGAGCCGCGTTCATTGAAGTAGCGGAACTCATGCCACAGAGAAGCCTGGCCGCCCACGTGTTCCGTGTGGTTAGTATAAAGATCGTAATTCAGCAGCGCCCCGCGCCCAAAGTGAGGTTTGCTTTGCGCGGTTTGCCCGCCAAAGGAGGTCACCCGGGAGGCCACCCATTCGCGGGGCACGGTGAGCAGCAGACGCTGTCCGGCGCTGTCGTACTCCACGCGAACCTGAGCAAGCGATGAGAGATCCACCTCGCCGGTCGGCACATGCTCCGGCGGCAGCCCGGCACGCAGCAAATCGGCGCTCGAGACAAAGTAAGCGCCTTTACGCTGCGTCACGGGCACCACCAGACCGGTATCGTAGTGGTTCACTATGAGGCCAAGCTGAAAAACCGCCTCATCGTTCACCGCCCGGGCCTCGGGAGGCGGCGGTAAACTGTCATCGCCGGGTTCTGCCCAGGCGCTGGTCGTGACGCAAAGCAGGATCATCATCGCCGGTTTCAGTTGACGGGCGTCGACTGCCATTGTTCATCCCTGGCGTTAATCTGCGCGCGCATCTGGTCTGGCTGCCGAATTCCGGCCGGGATGGCCCAGCTGCGGGTACTGCCCGCCAGCACGTAGCCCAGCAATCCCTCAGCAACAGGACGTTTCTGCCCGCCCTGCACCAGCGAAACCTGACTGAGCCTGACGTGTACATCTCCCCGGTTGTTAACCTCCAGGTGAGGCTGTCCGCCCTCATTTTTTACCCGCCAGCTGAGGTTGTGCGTATCCACAAACGCATGGTGCGCCCCCTCTTTGCTTGTCGGGATCCCCTGCCCATAGACAAAAAGGGGAATGGAATAACGCATCTGCAGTTTGAGGCCAATAGCCGGTTCGGCTTTGTTGTCCGGCTGAGGAATTTCATCGACAATAATGCGGTAGGCCTGCTCGACCCCCACCGGAACCGTCCCCTGTTTGATAAGACGAATAAGCTGCTTGCTGCCCGCTGCGATGGTGACAATTGGCGGGCTGGCCACCACATCCTGCTGGGCACTGTAACGTTCGAACCCGCCCTCCTGCTTCCAGCGCACAATGCGTACCTGCATGGTGGTTGGGCTGTTTCCTTGATTCTGGATCCACAGCTCCGTGGCTTTGGCGTCAGCCGCCAGCCACGGATCGATAGGCCATAACAGAATGGTCGCGGCGGCCTGCACCTGGCCTGCCGCCAGAGCCATCACCCCCAGCAAACTTCCCAGACATATGCGCCTGAAATATGCCGTCATCGACTCTCTCCCTTTATCACCATGACAAGGTCACGGTAAGTTGATCAGAATAGGTTCCTGCCGGGCTGAACCCGGTCAATAGCGCCACGCCAAACAGCGGCAGCGCGATGTTATTGCTGTTGGTATAGGTCACCGGAATCGCCTGGTTGACCCCTATTTCGCTGTTCGCCGCAAGTGAACTGCTGCTGTAAAGCCGGTATCCCACCACGTCGTTCCCGCCGTTGCGCGTCATTCGCCGCACGGAGGCGTAATTCTGCCCGCCGTTAATACTCATACTCAGCGCCACGCCTGGCGTACAGGCGATCGAGAGTGCCCCGTTTGGTACGAAGCTGGTGCTCACCGGAGCACTCTCCACGCCGGTATGGGTACCGAAGTTCAGCGTGCCCAACAGCCCCCCACTGCCGGTGCTCACCGCGCATCCCGGCACAATGGTCGCGCTGACCTTAAATGACTGCGACGTGACGGCCATAGCGACCGGCACCAGCGCCAGCCCGAGGATCAGCGTAAAAAAAAGATGCACGATCCCCTCTGCGCAGTGGCGCAGACCTGAAAAAGCGGTCTTCATGGGCTAAGTGGGCTAATAGGTTACGCTGACATTTATGGTGTCGGTGTAGGTCCCCGGTACCACCGTAACGCTGTTTCCGCCGCCGGTAATACGCCCGTAGAGGGTGTAACTGTCCACCCCACCGGCCGTGGACGCGATCGGCAATGCCGCGTTATTCGCTACAACGTTATTAAATCCGCTGTCGCTATACAGGCTGTATGCCACACCCTGCGCCGTGTTGGTGGTGTTGATCAGATAGCGGGCGGGTGTCCCCGTCGTGCCAACGACGGTGCCCGGCGCAGTGAAGTTGGTATTCCCGGTTATCGCCACCGTGTAGCTGGCGGTTGTACATTGAATCGTGAAGGTGTTTCCGCCGCTGGCACCGGTCAACTGCGTCGTCAGGGTGGAAAAGGTTGCAGGATGGGTCCCGAAATCCAGTGTCCCGAAGTTAATGCCGTTTTGGGTGGGCGATCCATTAATCAGACACCCGTTTGTCAATGTCAGCGTCGCGCCGATAGTGCCACTACTGGTGACCGCCAGCGCCTGATGGGCGGTTGTCGCGGTTAACAGAATGCCAGCGCAGGTCAAAAGGCGTTTTCTTTTCATTTACCACCCTCCAGAAGACGTCTCCGTTCACGTACAACAATTTAGTTTTAACGTTCAAGATGTTAGCCCCGCTTAATGTTCCTCCGAGGGGGTTATTGAGAATTTAGTTTATGGTTATCGCTTCGACCACTGGCGGCCATGTCAGTCACCCCCTTGTCCGATTGACAGAGAAATGATTTTAGAAACATTGGGTTATTGATTTATAAACGGAATTTACCTAATGTTGCCTGAGGATATATCCCATTAAAGTGTGATAAGCGTCACAATATATCGTCGCGGCATTAGCAACAAAATTAATAAAATTTAAAAAGGAGTTGTATCTCCCCCCGCTTTACTTCAATTTATGTGCCGAATAATTTCCCGCGCAGTAATAAAAAATCCATATATATCTGCGCGGGCGACATCTACAGCGCATAGGGGTCTTTTTCGTGGCAAGTGCAAACAAACTTACGCTCTTCATCGTGATATTCATGCTGGCGGGTATTCTTTCAGGGGCGGCCATTCATGAATACGCATCTGCGGATGCCATCAAAACCTGGTCGGATAACATTACGCTTCTCACCGATATTTTCCTGCGACTGATCAAAATGGTGATTGCACCGTTGGTCTTCAGCACGCTGACGGTCGGCATTATGAAAATGGGCGAAACCTCGACTATTGGCCGCGTAGGCGGTAAAGCGATGGTATGGTTTATCAGCTCATCGGTGCTTTCTATTCTGGTGGGGCTGTTTATTGTCACTCTGGAGCATCCAGGCAGCGGTCTGAACCTGACGATCCCCACTGAAGCAGTGGATACCGGGCTGGCCGTCGGCGGCATGACCCTGAAAGCGTTCCTCTCACACACCATTCCGACCAGCATTGCCGGGGCGATGGCGAACAATGAAATTCTGCAAATTGTAGTGTTCTCCATGTTCTTTGGCATCGGCGGTGCGTCGCTGGGCCAGAAATTCAACGCCCCGCTGGTCGCGGCGCTGGATGTGGTATCCCATATTATGCTGAAGGTCACGGGCTACGTCATGTATGTTGCCCCGCTGGCGATTTTCGCTGCGATCTCGTCGGTGATTGCCACCCAGGGTCTCGGCATTCTGCTGAACTATGCCTCCTTTATTGGCGGCTACTATGTGGCGATCCTGCTCACCTGCATGGTGTTGCTGGCAGTGGGTTACATGGTGCTGAAAAAAGAGGTGTTCCGCCTGCTCAGCATGCTGAAAGATCCGGTGCTGGTCGCCTTTACCACCAGCAGCTCCGAGGCAGCGTATCCGAAAACCCTTGAGCAACTGGAGCGATTTGGCTGTTCGCGCAGCATCGCCTCTTTCGTCCTGCCAATTGGGTATTCCTTTAACCTGGTCGGTTCGATGGTCTACTGCTCTTTTGCCTCAATGTTTATCGCTCAGGCGTACAATATTCATCTGAGTTTCTCTGAGGTTACCGTTCTGATGCTGACGCTGATGCTGGCATCAAAAGGCATTGCGGGGGTACCACGCTCTTCGCTGGTGGTACTGGCGGCGACCATCCCAAGCTTTAATATTCCGGTGGCGGGTATTCTGCTGCTGATGGGGATCGACCACTTCCTGGATATGGGGCGTTCCGCCATTAACGTGCTGGGTAACGGGATTGCAACCGCGATGCTGTCGCAGAATGAAGGGGCGCGGGAAGCTGAAGCGGAGCTGGTAGAGCAGGAAGTGTAAGAGTACAAAAGGGGTGTGGCCTGATGCCCTCACCCCACTCCTCTCCCACAGGGAGAGGGAGCAAACACAAAAAACGGCAACCTGGATTGCCGTTTTGCATTTACCTACGCTACATGGTTCGCCGCGATATCCAGCAACGCCATCTCTTCGCTGTTCAACAGCTTCTCGATGTTCACCAGAATCAACATACGCTCACCCAGCGCACCCAGCCCCGTCAGGTACTCGGTAGACAGCGTGACCGCAAACTCCGGCGCCGGACGGATTTGGTCAGACGTCAGTGAAAGCACGTCAGACACGCCATCCACCACGATACCGACCACGCGCTGCCCCAGATTGAGGACAATCACCACGGTGTTATCGTTATACTCCACATCGCCCTGGCTGAACTTCACGCGCAGGTCAACGATAGGCACAATCACGCCGCGCAGGTTGGTGACGCCTTTAATAAACGCTGGCGTGTTCGCGATGCGGGTAACCTGATCGTAACCACGAATTTCCTGCACTTTCAGGATATCGATGCCGTACTCCTCATCGCCTAAAGTGAATACCAGGAACTCCTGTCCTGATGGCTCGCCCGCCAGTTTCGTTACATTACTCATACCGGTCATGTTCTTACCCTTTACTTAATCAGGCGGCTGTGTACGCCACACGTTGTTCACGATTTAATCCCTGAAGCGCCGACACGTCGACGATCAGCGCCACGCTACCATCACCCAGAATGGTGGCGGCAGAAATACCCGGCACTTTGCGGTAGTTGCTTTCGAGGTTCTTCACCACCACCTGGTGCTGACCAATCAACTGGTCAACCAGCAGCGCGTAGCGGCGACCCGCACTTTGCAGGATCACGACGATACCCTGCGTGGCCTCTGTTTTCGCCCCGTCGACTTCGAAGACTTTCCACAGTTCCACCAGCGGAAGGTATTCCCCACGCACTTCGAGCACCCGCTCGCCACCTGCCAGTGGGTGCAGATCTTCTTCACGTGGCTGCAGTGATTCCATTACCGCGTTCAGCGGCAGAATGAAGACTTCGTCCGCCACTTTCACCGACATACCGTCGAGGATCGCCAGCGTCAGCGGCAGCAGAATACGAATGGTGGTACCAGAACCTTGCTTAGACTTGATTTCGACGTGGCCGCCCATTTCCTGAATGTTACGCTTCACCACGTCCATTCCCACGCCGCGTCCGGAGACATCCGTCACCTGCTCGGCGGTTGAGAAACCCGGGGCGAAGATCAGCATGCCCACTTCTTCATCGGTCATGTTTTCGCTGACCGCCATCCCCTGCGAAATCGCCTTCGCCAGGATACGCTCGCGGTTAAGGCCCGCGCCGTCATCGGTTACTTCAATACAGATGTTCCCGCCCTGGTGCTCCGCAGACAGGATCAGGTTACCGACCGGGGATTTTCCGGCGGCAATACGGTTTTCCGGCAGTTCGATACCGTGGTCCAGGCTGTTACGCACCAGGTGCGTTAACGGATCGATAATGCGTTCAATCAGGCTCTTATCCAGCTCGGTGGAGCTGCCCATCAGCGTCAGTTCAATCTGCTTATTGAGTTTACCGGCCAGGTCGCGCACCAGACGCGGGAAGCGGCTAAAGACGTACTCCATCGGCATCATACGGATGGACATCACCGATTCCTGCAGATCGCGGGCGTTACGCTGTAACTGCCCCATGCTGGTAATCAGATCGCCGTGCGTGACCGGGTCCAGTTCGTTAGAACGCTGGGCCAGCATTGACTGGGTGATCACCAGCTCGCCGACCAGGTTGATCAGCTGGTCAACCTTCTCTACGGCGACGCGGATGCTGGTCGATTCGCTGGAGCGCGCCGCCGGTTTTTCACCACGGCCCGGGGCAGCAGCCTCTTTAGGAACGGCTTTCAACGCCGGGGCAGCAGGGGCGACCGCGGGCGCAGCAGCCTGAGCCACAGCGGCAACCTCCTCCACTGCAGCAGGCGCGTCAACGGCAACCGCTTCCGTTTCAAAGGCGATTTGATCGGCTTCGATAACAAAACACAGCACTGCCACGATGTCGTCCTGGCTGATACCGTCATCGAGCGTCGCAGCAAGGCTGTCTTTGCCTTTTACCACGTTGCTTAATGTCGCCAGGTTACCCAGCTCCTCTTCCAGCAGGTTGACTTCGTTCTCTTTCAGGCGTGACAGCACAACGCGCAGTTTCCCCGCTTTAGCGGCGGCAGGTGCTGCATCTTCAGCGGCTGGCGCATCAACAACGCTCAGTTTGGCTGCAGGAACAACGGCTGCGGCAACCTCACCTTTTGCTTCCAGCGCAAGCTGGCGCAGCGCATTGCAGATGTATTCAAAGCTGGCGGCATCAGGCTCTGCCGAACTTTTATAGGCGTCGAGCTGTTCCTGCATAATATCTTTGGTTTCCAAAAACAGGTTGATAATGTCGGTATTGAGCTGCATCTCACCGCGTCGTGCTTCATCAAGCAGGTTTTCCATTAAATGGGTGGTTTCCTGCAGGATGGTAAATCCAAATGTTCCGGCTCCGCCTTTAATGGAGTGCGCAGCGCGGAAGATGGCATTGAGCTGCTCGGAGTCCGGCGCTTCTGGCACCAAATCCAGCAAATGTTGCTCCATATCCGCCAACAATTCGTCGGCTTCATCAAAGAATGTCTGGTAAAAATCGCTAATATCCATGCTCACGCTATCACCTCGGATTGGCTGGTGGCGATGTTGGAACGGCAGCCGAAGGAACGGCCCCAGGCTGTTTTAAATCGTCCAGTGACTCATTCTGACTTTCGGCGTTTTCATGCAGGATGGCCTGCTCCGCCTGCTGGTTCAGCACTAAAAGACTGATACGACGGTTGATGGCGTCATCCGGCCCGCGGTCGGAGACACGCATGGTTGCTGCCATGCCGACCACGCGCAGTACCTTGCCATCATCAAGCCCACCCGCCACCAGCTCGCGACGCGAGGCGTTGGCACGATCGGCTGAAAGCTCCCAGTTGCTGTATCCCTTCTCGCCCGTGGCGTACGGGAAGTCATCCGTGTGGCCTGACAGGCTAATGCGGTTTGGAATACCATTCAGCACCGGCGCAATGGCGCGCAAAATATCGCGCATATAGGGTTCAACCTCGGCGCTACCGGTTTTGAACATCGGGCGGTTCTGGCTATCAATAATCTGGATACGCAGCCCTTCCTGCACCAGGTCGATCTTCAGATGCGGTCGCAGCGCGCGCAGTTTCGGGTCCGCTTCAATCAGTTGATCGAGATCGCCGCGCAGTTTTTTCAGACGCGCCTGCTCCATCTTTCTCTTCAGCTCGTCGATGTTCGGCTCTTTTTTCACCTCACCCTGCTTCTGGGTGTAATCATCGCCGCCGCCGGGGATCGGGCTGTCACTGTTAGAGATACGCGGCCCACCGGAGACCGCAGTCGCCAACGGCGTACGGAAGTATTCCGCAATCTGAATCAGCTCTTTCGGGCTGGAGATCGAGATCAACCACATTACCAGAAAGAAGGCCATCATTGCGGTCATAAAATCGGCGTAGGCAATTTTCCAGGAGCCATGCGCACCGTGCCCATGCCCCTTATGCTTGCGCTTTTTTACGATGACGATCGGATGGGACTGGTTTTTCATGCGTCCTCAGTTGTCGTCTGTTGGTTTGGGTTTTTCACCGCACGCACGTGTTCTTCAAGCTCGATAAACGACGGACGCTCGCTGGAGTAAAGCGTTTTACGGCCAAACTCAACCGCGATCGGTGGCGCATAACCGTTGAGGTTAGAGAGCAGCGTAATCTTCACGCACTGCATCATTTTGGTGGTTTCCGCGCTCTTCTGGCGCAGAACACTGGCCAGCGGAGAGATAAAACCATACGCCAGCAAAATACCGAGGAAGGTTCCCACCATAGCGTGGGCAATCAGCGCCCCCAACTCTGCCGCCGGGCGATCCGCCGAGGCCAGCGCGTGAACAACCCCCATGACCGCCGCCACGATACCGAAGGCCGGCAATGAGTCCCCCACCAGCGCCAGGCTGTTGGCCGGCACTTCGGATTCGCTCTCGTGGGTTTCGATCTCTTCGTCCATCAGCGCTTCAATTTCGAAGGTATTCATATTGCCGCTGATGATCAGGCGCAGGTAATCGACAATGAAATCCAGCATCATGGCATCGGCAAGGATGCGCGGGTAGCTGGCAAAAATCTCGCTCTCTTTCGGGTTTTCGATATCCCGTTCCAGCGAGAACATCCCCTGCTGGCGCGACTTCGCCATCAGGCGATAGAGCAGAGCCAGCAGATCCATATACATGCTTTTGGTGTATTTCGAGCGACGGAACAGCAATGGAATAGCTTTCAGCGTCCCCTTGATCGATTTCCCGTTGTTGCCAACGATAAAAGCCCCTACCCCTGCGCCGCCGATGATAATAAGTTCAGCCGGTTGATAGAGTGCTCCAAGGTGCCCGCCGGTCATCATGTAACCGCCGAAAACTGTACCGAGAACTACCAGGTAACCTAATAAGATAAGCACGACATCATCCTTCCGCTAGTGACTATGGCAAGGACGTTCAGCTCGCAGCGTTTACCGAATCCAGGATAAAAAAAAGCAGCGGTAATGGCTTACCGCTGCTGGAATCTTTCCCACACGTTCGGGTTAAACAGCTTGTTCGATCTGTTCATCCAGCAGTTGTGGAATAATATCGGCAGCATCCCGGGAAAGTTTACGTCTTTTTACTGCACGGGATGGAGGCTGACATAAACTACAGGCGAAGCTGCCTGCAGGCTGATGAGCATGGGTAATGAAATTGCCATCGCAGCAGTTGCAGCGCGACAATTCAAGCATTCCGCTCTCAACAAAACGCACCAGCGTCCATGCGCGGGTCAGCGCCAGCAGGGGACCCTCTTCCTGCTGTGGGCATTGTTCAAGGTAAAGTTTATACGCTTTGATCACGGCATCGACGCCGCTACACAAACCGGTTTTGAGAAGGTACTGCCAGGCATTACAGAACATGGAGGCGTGAATGTTCTGCTCCCAGGTCATAAACCAGTCCGTTGAAAACGGCAACATTCCTTTCGGTGGGGGACTACCACGTAACTCTTTGTACAGTTTGATGAGACGACCACGGCTCAACTGAGTTTCGCTTTCCAGCATTTGTAAACGAGCACCCAGTGTAATCAGCTCCATGGCCAACTGTATGTCACGCGCTTCCTGAACAATGCTTTTCTCGCTCATTTCTACGCTCTTTTTTTACGGGCTGCGTCATCAGGCTGGCTGATTTCGTTGAGCAAGCGGGTGGAGAGAAGAATACCGGTATGGATCTGTTGCAGATCGTCCACACGAGATTCCTGTGTCAGCCGCGTGATAGTCTGAGGATTATCGAAGCGGAACTGGCAAACCAGTTGATTCGTTTCAGCCAGTTTAACCATTTGCGGCAGGGTTAACCCGCCCAGCATGGTTGCCATCTCTTCGTTAATACCTAAACGAAACATCGCGGACGCTTTGTCCTGACTAATCAATCGCTGCGCGAGCAGTAAATATGACAGGTTGATGTCATAGATATGTTTTAGCAACTCGGATGTATGCATTTTTCCCATCCCGAATAACCAACTATTATTTTTATGCGGAAAGACCGCACCCCGTGATGTCGCCGGGAAAACACCCGGTATTTAAAAAAAAGGCTAAATGCATAGTTGAATTTAGGTTTGTATTCTGCAAAACGTGCACCAACGAAGCGCGGATGCGCTTCTTACATGTTTTATCATTTCTTACAAATAACTAAGATTTTTCCTAATTCGACGCAAACTCTACTCGTCAGTTTTGACACATACAATGCAGCCATCCTCAAATTTAAAAAAATGTGATCCATGTCACATAATTTAAGTGAATATCATCCATAAATCCATCAGTGAGACTTGTAATTTGTTCATTTTTTAACCAATCAAGACCATTTTATATTCTTTATGGACGAATACTCATGCAGAAGTGCGAACAGAAGGCGCATGACGATTGCTTTTTTGAGCAATAGCGACTACCGCAACAATTCACACGCTATACATCTCAGGGCCACATTTTCATTACCTATGAAAAACATACAGTTATGCATGAGGGGTGAAAAATTTGTTTCAAAGCGTGATCATTCACATTGCGTCTATAACGCTTTAAAACGATTTAACATCACGCGCATCAAAATGTGTGATTTACGTTAAGTTGTTAATTTTTTTCATTTGCACGCGGTTTGCCGTTATTCTTCTTATAAGAATAATTAATGAATAATTATGAGAAGCTTCACACTAATGTCGTATTCACCTCTTGCAGAAGTGCTGATTTCGCGGTAATGCTGACACAGACGCGGTTTTTCAGACAGCTAAGGAGTGCGTGATGAGTTACTCCCATCTTCTTGTTTCTGTTGCAGTTTCACCGGAAAGTCACCAACTCGTTGCCCGGGCGGTGTCCATCGCCCGCCCGCATAATGCGCGCATCAGCTTAATTACCCTTGCGGCCGAACCCGAGATGTACAATCAACTGGCAGCCCCCATGCTGGAAGATATTCGTGAGGTATTACAGGAAGAAACGCAGCAATTTCTGCAGGAGCTGGTGGAGAAAGCGCAATATCCCATTTATCAGACCGTCATTGCGACAGGTGAACTGAATGCGCATATTCTCGACGTATGTCGCAAAGAGAAAATTGATTTAGTGATATGCGGTAATCATAACCAAAGCTTTATTTCACGGGCGGCCTGCGCGGCGAAATCGATAGTCGCCTCAAGCCTGGTTGATGTGCTGTTGGTGCCTCTTGGGGGTCGTTAAACCCCCAGAGGAATATCACGCCAGTTTAGGGAAAGTCGCGATCTTTTTTTGCAGAACGCCTTCATGGCTTTGCGGCTCAATATTACGCAAATCGCGAATAAAACGTGCCTGCCAGTGATTAATATCGTTCTCGCGGATCGTATCCATCATTTCCGCATGACGGGAAATACGTTCCGTCAGCGGCATCGTCAGAGCACGGTTGAGCGCGTTCGCCACATCATCCCGGTCGTAAGGGTTCACGATGAGCGCTGAAGTGAGTTCGTTCGCGGCTCCCGCAAACTGAGAAAGCACCAGCACCCCCGGATCGGCCGGATCTTGCGCCGCCACATACTCCTTTGCCACCAGGTTCATCCCGTCGCGCAGCGGTGTTACGAGGCCGACGTCAGCATAGCGGAACACCTTCATCAGGATCTTACGGTCAAAGTGTTGGTTCAGATAAAACAGCGGCGTCCAGCCCAGCTGACCGTAGCGGCCGTTGATGCGCCCTGCTTCCGTCTCCAGTTGATGACGAATATCCTGATAGGCCTGCACTTCCCCACGCGACGTAGGTGCAATCTGCGTATAGCGGATTTTACCGTGGTGCTGCGGATATTTATCCAGCAGCGTTTCATACGCCAGGAAGCGCTCCGGCAGCCCTTTGGAGTAGTCGAGACGCTCCACCGAGAAGATATTCTTCACGTGTTTCAGCTCGTTTTTAAGCTGCGCCAGCTTCAGCGGCAACGGACCAGACGCCTGCTCAGCAATCTCATCCGGTTCTATCCCAATCGGATAGACTTCGGTATAGAACGTTTTACCCCAGGCCGTATGCGTTTTGCCCCCTTTCGTCATCAGGCGTGTTTTGCCCGATACCGAATCCAGGAACGCAATGCGGTCATTCTCAGTCTGGAAGCCCAGCAAATCGTAATCACACAGCGCTTCCAGCAGCTCTTCATGCGGCGGCAGCGCGGTAAAAATTTCCGGTGTCGGGAACGGAATATGGAGGAAGAAGCCGATGCGGTTGTTGACTCCGCGCTTTCGCAGCTCGCGCGCGAAGGGAAGCAGATGATAATCGTGGATCCATAAAATATCGTCTTCCTCGATTAAAGGCAGCAGTTTATCCGCCAGCAGCGCATTGACGCGGCTGTAGCCTTCAAACGATTCTCGCTGGAATTTGACCAGGTCCAGACGGTAGTGGAACGCGGGCCACAGCACGGCATTCGAGAACTGGGAGTAGTACTCGTCATAATCTTTCTCTTTCAGGGCGAATGACGCCCAGGTGATGTTGCCGCGCGTCACCTCTTTAAGTGGTTTTTCTTCCTCACTGATGTCACCACTCCAGCCAAACCACAGCCCGCCAGCAGCTTTTAAGGCACCTAATACCCCCACCGCCAGCCCACCTGCACTGGCTTTTTTATCGTCAGGCGGTGCGATACGGTTAGAGACGACGACTAAGCGACCCATAATGGTTTCCCCCTTTGTTTTGCGCTATTTGTTGTTGTTGCTGGTTAGCGATGTCAGATATCCACTGCCAGACGCTGGTCACATTTGCCAGACGCCATTCGGCTTCAGTGTCACCAGGCCCAACCTTCACGGAGATCCCTCCGGCCTGATTCACTACACGAAACCCGGCCTCATCGGTCAGGTCATCCCCAAGAAAAACGGGCGTCCGGCCCCGGAAAGGCGGCGTTGCCATAAACGCGGCGATCGCAGCCCCTTTATTGATCCCTTTCGGTTTAAGCTCCACGACGCATTTACCCGGCTGCAGCGCCAGCTCAGGATGCGCCTGCGCGACCCTGGCGGCGAGCGCAAGCACGGCCTCTTCATGCTGCGGTGCCTGGCGATAGTGCAAGGCAAAGGCCATCCCTTTGGCTTCCAGCTCCGTGCCCGGCAGTTTAGCCAGTGCAGCAGCGAGCTGCGCCTGCAGCTTTTCGATTAATGCATCGGGGAGTGAAACGATGTGCGTGTGATCATGGATGTCGCGGCGCTCCGCTCCGTGTACACCGGCCAGCGGAAAGTGGTAAGGACTGGCGAGCAAATCCAGCTCGGCCATTGAGCGCCCTGATATCAATGCCAGTGCTCCCTCATTCATTTGCGAGAGCTGATGCAAATCCTGTAATACCGCCTCCGGGATAACCACCTGGTCGGGATGCGGTTTTATCCCGGCGAGCGTGCCGTCGAGATCGAAAAAGAAAGCATAGTGTCCGGGCAGTACAGGCGGTGCGGTTAACAAGTCAGCCACCCTGGTCCTCCTTACGGTTTACGAGAAGTAAACGCCTTTACCTCTTTCATAGCCATGTAAGTATAGACAGTGTGACGTCGCTCGCCATTTGACAACCGCCCCGCCAGCGGAACTGGCGGGGCGGTTCAGGCGTCAACTAAGGTTATAAGTTGAGCAATTAAAAGGCAGGAAGAACGTTACACGGTACGCTTCGCTTTTTGCTTGTAACGGTCGAAAATCACGGCTGCGAGCAGGATCAGGCCACGAACCACATACTGGGAGAACGGCGAAATATTCAGCAGGTTCATGGCGTTCTCTACTGTCCCCAAAATGAGGATACCGGCCACCACATATGAGATTTTTCCGATGCCGCCCTTCAGCGAAACCCCGCCCAACACGCAGGCTGAAATGACGATCAGCTCGTACCCGATGGAGGTCATAGGCTGGCCGCTGGTCATGCGCGATGCCAGAATAATCCCCGCTGCCGCCGAGACCAGACCGGAGAGCACAAAGATAATGATCTTGGTGCGCACCACCGGTACACCCGCCAGCCGCGCCGCTTCCTCATTACCGCCGATCGCCAGGGTATTTCGGCCAAACGTGGTGCGGTTAAGCAGGAAGCCGAACAGGATCAGACAGGCCACCGTCAGCCAGATTGGCGCAGGCAACCCCAGCCAGTTCGCATAGCCCAGGGTGAAGAAGCGCTCGTCTTCAATCCCCACCGCTTTACCGTCGGAGATGATATAGGCCAGACCGCGCACAATCTGCATGGTCGCAAGCGTGGTGATCAGGGCGTTAATCTTCAGGCGGGCAATCACAAACCCGTTAACCAGACCGCTGATAACGCCCAGCAGCAGACCCGCCAGCACGCCAATCCACAGGCTTTCGGTCATGTTGATTACCACCGCCGTGGTGACGCCAGCACAGGCAATGACGGAGGCCACTGACAGGTCGAAATCGCCCGAGGCCAGACAGAACAGCATCCCGCAGGCCACCATACCGGACATGGAAATGGCCAGCCCCAGTCCTTTCATATTAATGAAGGTGGCAAAGTTGGGCACAAAGATCGCGCAGGCGACAAAGAGTGCGGCAAAGACCACCAGCATGCCGTACTGATCCCAGATGCGGCCAAAACTGAAGGCCGATTTCGATTTCGGCGCTCCGGATGTAGTAACAGAGGACATCATTAACTCCTTACTCAGGCGACAGCCTGGCTAACTTTCGGCATGGCGAGACTCAACGCCTGTTGTTCATTCGCCTGTTCATGAAGCAATTCACCGGCGATTTCGCCCTCACGCATCACAACAATGCGGTCGGCCACGCCGAGTACCTCAGGCAGATCGCTGGAGGCGAACAACACCGCCACACCGCGTTTTGCCAGCTCATAGATCACGTTATAAATTTCGTGTTTCGCCCCCACATCGATGCCGCGCGTTGGCTCATCCAGCAAAATGACCTTCATATCCTCCGACAACCAGCGGCCTAAAATCGCCTTCTGCTGGTTACCGCCGGAGAGATTCATGATCAGCTGTTCCGGGCCCGGGGTTTTGATGTTCAGCGAACGGATATGGTGGTCGGCGTTGCTCTCCTCCCAGCCGTCGTTGATCAGGCAACCGGCGCGAATAAACTTCCGCCGCGCGGAAATATTGATGTTGTCACGTACCGAGTGCACCGGAATAATGCCCTCCGCTTTGCGGTCTTCCGGGCAGAGCATCATCCCGGCCTGGATGGCATGTGCGGGCTTCTGAATATCGACCCGCTGCCCGTCAATAGATACCTGCCCTTCGGTGATGCGCGTACCGCCAAACAGGCCTTTCATTAACTCGCTACGCCCTGCGCCCACCAGACCAAACAGCCCGACAATCTCCCCGCTGCGCACCGAGAGCGAGATCGGCCTTCGCACGCCCGGCGCTTTAACGTTTTCCAGCTTCAGGCGCTCAGGGCCGTATTCGCGTGGCTGCCAGTGATAGATATCTCCCAGCTCGCGGCCAACCATCGCCTGAACGAGCTGGTCATGATTGACCTGCTCCATATCGGTAAAGGTGCGCACGTAGCGGCCATCTTTAAAGACGGTGATGGCATCGCTTAAGGCAAAAATCTCTTCCATACGGTGCGAAACATACAAAATAATGCGGCCTTCTTTACGCAGCTCGCGGATCACCCGGAAAAGGTTTTCGATTTCACGCGCGGAAAGCGAGCTTGTCGGTTCGTCGAAGGCAATGATCCTGGCGTTACGCGCCAGCGCCTTGGCAATTTCTACCATCTGCCACTGGCCGATGGAGAGATACTTCAGTGGTGTCTGGGGATCGACATCCAGACCCAGATGTTTCAGCTGCAGCCCCGCTTCGTAATTAAGTAGCGACCGGTTTACCACGCCGCTTTTGTGCGGGAGCTGGCCTAAATAGATGTTTTCCGCCACCGTCATCTCAGGGATCAAATGCAGTTCCTGATAGATGATGGCCACCCCGGCGTTGAGCGCAGCGGTGGTATCAGCAAACGCCACCTCTTCGCCGCGAATGGCCAGCGTGCCGGTGGTTGGCGTGTAGTTGCCGCTGAGGATTTTCAACAGCGTGGATTTTCCGGCGCCGTTTTCGCCCATCAGGGCGTGAACCTGACCGGCATAGCAGTCGAAGCTGATATCGGTCAGCGCGTTAACACCGGGAAAGGTTTTCCCGATACCGCGAAAAGAGAGATACGGATCAGACTGTCGCATAACGTCTCCGTGATTCCTGTAGTGTGTACGTCTGGCCCCTCGCGGTTCGCGAGGGGCACAATCACCGCGTATTACTTACCGCCCAGTCCTTTTTTCGCCAGCTCCTCTTTGAAGTTGTCGCGGGTGATCAGCACCACGTCGGTCACTTCAGTAAACTTCGGCGGTTCCACCCCTTTGGTAACCCAGTTGTAGAGCATTTCGCTGGATTTATAGCCGTGCACGTCCGGGCTTGGCAGCAGTGAGCCGTAGAAGCCCGTCGCCTGCGCTTTAGAGAGCTCACTCACCGCGTCAACGCCGTTGATGCCGATACCGATCACATCAGGCGCTTTGAAGCCCTGACCTTCCGTTGCGCGTACACCGCCCAGGACGGTGTTATCGTTCATGCCGACCACCAGCCAGTGCTTCACCTCTGGATGTTGAACCAGCATGGAGTTGGCGGCGTCGAAGGCCCCCGGAATGTCGTTGGATTTTGTCGGCACTTTATAGATCTGTTTTTCCGGGAAGCCGGCCGCTTTCAGCGCGTCCATTGACCCGGTGGTACGACGGCGGGCGGTATCGAGCTCGTCGGCGGTGATAGCCATCACGGCGGTATCTTTCACATCCCAGCCGCGTTTCTGCATCTCTTTATAGAGTTCCTGGCCCTGACGTTCGCCAATTTTGGTGGCCGCCATCATCACCAGCGGCACGCTGTCCATCGGTTTGCCCTTGGCGTTGACGAACTGATCGTCAACTGCAATAACCTTCATGTCGTAACCGCGCGCTTTGGCTGCAATTGCAGAGCCCAGTTTGGGATCCGGCGTACAGATAACGAACCCTTTCGCCCCGCTGGCCGCCAGGCTGTCGATAGCGTTCAGGGTTTTTTCACCGTCAGGCACGGCGATTTTAATGACTTCAAATCCTAAATCTTTCCCGGCCTTATCGGCGAATTTCCATTCGGTCTGGAACCAGGGTTCTTCCGGCTGTTTTACCAAAAAACCGAGTTTTAAATTCTCAGCGATAGCGGATTGTGACATAACGGCAGCCAGACCGATGGCCGCCAGCGCTTTAGTAAATTTGTGCATGGTAAACTCCAGCATTAGCGTTCTTTTCTGTAGGGAATATTTTCGTACTTCTTATTTAATCGGACTTAAAACAAGGCATTAGCGCTTACCTCGTCATAAGCGTTAGTGCTGGTGATAGTTTTAGCGGGAAATTAATCATCCATAAGAGAGCGCCATCACACCGCAGAATTACAGTAATTGCGTACATAAATTCAGCGAAAAATGACATAAAAACAGCAGTATTTGTCGGACAAATGAAACCGAGATAAGCAGAATTATCCATAAGATCAGCTAAGAAATCCCTGATACCCACCCCCCCGCGCTCCGGGCGCGATCGCGGTACGGCGTTACCATCATCGGGAACTGTGTAGCACTGGCGATGCCGCAAAATATATTTTATGGCGTTATTCTGCGAAAATTGATTTAGCGCAATTTAGTCGGCGCATCATATATTTGAAATAGTTAATCCTGAATTAACTATTTCTCAGAGCATTATTCCGACTCACTATTCCCAGTGGGTAAATATCGATATTAAAATATGTAAAAACCAGTAGTTTCAAGGCATTAGATAAATCTTATTTTATAACAACATGTTGTTAGTTTTGTACTATATTAAATTTTGTAATGTATGGTAAAACGCACCAATTAAGAGTTTTCTTAAACGCCGGGCAGGGGTATGCTTATTTATATCGAACACAGGAAGTGATTATTCGGTCGACTTTTGTCACTGCAGAAATGCTTTTCTGCCACTTACTCGTCTTAACCTGCCCGTTCAGGTTTTGTTACGGACATCACACTAACAGTCTATAAGGATATTGGTATGACTACCCAAACGATGATGCAAAAACTCAATGCGCAGATGAACCTGGAGTTCTATGCGTCGAATCTGCACCTCCATTTTAGCGAGTGGTGTTCTGAGAACCGTCTCAACGGTACCGCCACTTTTTTTCGTACCCAGGCACAAAGTAACGTCACCCATATGATGCGCGTCTTTAACTTTTTGAAAGGCGCAGGGGCAAATCCTATCGTCAAAGCCCCGGATGCAATTAATGGGCACTACTCCTCTCTGGAGGAGTTATTCAGGAAAACGCTTGAAGAGTATGAGCAACGTTGCGCCACGCTGAATAAACTGGCGGATGAAGCCAGGGCACAGCATGACAGTGCAACACTGCAGTTTTTGCGCGATATGGACAAAGAGCAGCAGCAGGACGGCATTTTGCTTAAAGCACTGGCGGATGAGCTCCGCAACGCGCAGCAGTCCGGGTTATGCCCGGAACAGACCGACCGTCACCTGCTCGATCTGGTGACAGTACAGCACCACTAAGCTTTTCGCCTGCTCCCGTTCGGGAGTGGGCCTCTTTTTCACAGCCAACCTCCTGCTTTTTAAAAGATTTAACAAATCAGATCTCGCTCTCAATGATTATCCCTACAACATGTAATGATTTATTTAATTACATAATTAATGACGAGGGAGCATCATGATCACCATTGAGTTTATTGTCATCCTCCTGTGCCTGCTGACAGGCACGCGTTTTGGCGGGATGGGACTGGGACTGATAAGCGGTATCGGTCTGTTTATTTTGACGTTTATCTTTGGTCTGCAGCCCGGTAAACCGCCGGTTGATGTGATGCTGACTATCCTCGCTGTGATCGGGTGTGCGGCCACCCTGCAGACGGCAGGCGGGCTGAATGTGATGATGCAATTTGCCGAGCGCCTGCTGCGCAAGCATCCTCAGCACATCACCCTCCTCGCCCCCTTTACCACCTGGATGCTGACCTTTCTCTGCGGTACCGGCCATGTGGTGTACACCATGTTCCCGATTATTGCCGATATCGCCCTGAAAAAAGGGATCCGCCCGGAACGTCCGATGGCCGTGGCGTCGGTGGCATCGCAAATGGCGATCACCGCCTCCCCGGTCTCCGTTGCCGTGGTGTCGCTGATTTCCATTCTGGCCGCCCAGCACGGCATTGGACACGCGTGGGGGATCCTCGAAATTCTCGCCGTGTCGGTTCCCGCCTCGCTGTTCGGTGTGACCATTGCCGCCCTGTGGAGTTTACGCCGCGGGAAAGATTTAGCCGATGACATGGAATTCCAGGAAAAGCTGAAAGATCCAAAACAGCGCGAGTTTATCTACGGCGGAACCGAGACGTTGATGAACCAACGTTTTCCGAAACAGGCCTACTGGTCAACGTGGATTTTCTTCGCCGGGATCGCGGTGGTGGTGCTGCTCGGGGCATTGCCTGAACTGCGTCCGGCGTTTGAGGTGAAAGGCAAAATGACGGCGCTGTCGATGAACCTTGTCATTCAGATGATGATGCTCATTGCGGGTGCGGTGATGCTGGTCACCTGCAAGGTCAATGCAGCGACCATTTCTAACGGCGCGGTCTTTAAAGCCGGAATGGTGGCGATTTTCTCGGTGTTCGGCGTCGCGTGGATGAGCGATACCTTTTTCCAGGCGCATCTCGACGAGCTAAAACTGGCGCTGGAAGGGGTCGTGAAAAGCCATCCATGGACCTACGCCATCGTGCTTTTCCTTGTCTCTAAACTGGTGAACAGCCAGGCGGCAGCGTTGACGGCCGTGGCGCCGATGGGGTTAATGCTGGGTATCGATCCGAAAATGTTGATCGCTTTCTTCCCGGCGTCGTATGGCTATTTTGTTCTGCCTACCTACCCAAGCGATTTGGCCTGCATCGGGTTTGACCGTTCAGGGACAACCCGTATCGGCAAATTTATTATCAACCACAGCTTTATTCTGCCGGGGATAATTGGCGTGAGCTGTGCGTGCGCGGCGAGTTATCTGCTGGTACAGACCTTCTTTTAAACGCTTTCGGGCGACAGGCACTGTCGCCCTTCTCACGTTGCGCGCTATCAGTGAGATTCACCCTGCGGCGTGAATCTCAGCTCAATCAGCGCGATGGCTTTCTGGATCGCCCGAAGCGTAACCGGGTCAGCCGCAGCGGGATGGCTGGAAAAATCGATGTTTTTCAGCTGGGTAGACATCTTCTCGCGCACTTCCACCGGCGCGATAACATCTAAGACATCAAGGATCTGTTTGATGACCAGCTGGCATGCGACAACATCAGATACCAGTTCCTGATCGGCGCTCAGGTTTTGAGACATGGGGGGATTCTCCTTATTCAAAGGCCGCCATAGTAACAAAACACGCCCCCTTTCATCTCCCTTCTGGTGGTTGCAGGCATAAAAAAACCTGCCGAAGCAGGTTTTTTTATCAGAACATCGCGCCAGGCGGCACGTCTTTGAAGGTGTTGCAGTAGTTAGCCCACATGCTTTTGAGGATTTTGCGCAGTTTCATTGTGATGCTCCATTAACTTGTTATACAACTTTATCGTCAATGTGCCTATAATATGACCACCATCACAAAAATCAATATTTTTGTGACTCACATCACAATTTTTTCTGCATTCAGCCACGCGGTTAGCCGACAATCTCGCGCACGAAAGCCTCGATCTCTTTGTCCTGACAGTTTTCAAAGAAGCACTGCTGGAAGCGCTGGCCGGAAACGGCGGTTTTTACCAGCTCAGGATCGATTGCCCGCAGCGTGTCCAGATAGTTCTCTTTGACCACAGCCGCTTTTACCTGATTCAGGATCCCCGCATTACGTACCTGAGGCTCTTTGCGCTCTGGCGGATAACCTTCTCCCTTGCGGCCGGTGAACGCTTTTTCGAAGATAAAGCGAACGTTCAGCTCTGCGCCCCAGCCAAAGCCTTTGGCAAACGGCAGGGCAAGCGCGTTACCGTTGTTAATCTGGGCGAAGAGAAACGCATCTGCAGGGTCGATACAGTAACCGCAGATCACGCCCGGGTGGATGTTCAGCGACATCAACGCCCCCTGGCCCGTTCCACACCCAGTCACCACAAAATCGACGGCCTTCGCATTGAGTAAAATGCTCGCCATGATCCCCAGATGGATATAGGTCAGATGATGGTCGTTCTCATCGCTCATGCCAACGTTATACACCGGGAACCCTTTTTCATCGGCGACCGTTTTTAACTCTTTCAGAATCACTGGATTTTTTGCGGCCTGGCTGTTTTCCATCATCAGTGCGATTTTCATTGTCTCTCTCCTGAATGCGTTGCGGGCGAGCCCATCATGGATACCTTTTCATCTTCACCCTACTATCACACAAACGCACTTTCAAATTAAATGAAAGATTGTTTTAAAAAACCAAAGAGGACTCACATTTTTGTTGATGACAGGTCTGAGCCCGGCCCGTTGCAAAGAGAAAGGGCAGATTGTCCGGCTATTCAGGGCATTGCGGCGGACAGCGAGCGGTACGATAACGTATTTCCCTCCACTCAGAGCGAACCATGAAAAGAGTCTTCGTTGTCGGCACGGTCCTGCTGCTCGCGGGATGTAGCATCAACCGCCAGGCACAGGTGAGCAGTCTGGATGCGCCAAATGGCATAGTCTGCCTTGACTATGGTCAGGCCGCCCTGCAAAACGCCTGGTCTGATGAATATGTGAATAACGGCACCGCAACCAAAGCGTGCCAGGGCATGGGATATGCCACCGCCTCCTCCTATGGGCAGCCCATTAAAACCTGCACCCTGATTAGCGGCTCACTGTGTCTGAACGAGAGCGTGACCATTCAGTACAAATGCATGGGTTATGCTGTTAAACCGGCCACCAGTAATCCGTGGTATTAATCTGCGCTGCCAGTTTTGGCTGGCAGCCCGTTAAAATAAATAATTCTCATTTATAAATATAAATATCGCCAATGCGTTTTATTCCCATTCGTATTTTTAAATAAACAAATATTTATTTTACGTTTTGCATATAATTAAATAACAAATTATAGTGTCGCTCATTGTGAACCAGAAATAATAAACCGGAGCGTCACCATGCTGAAAACTGAAATGATCGACAAGCTCAATGCACAAATGAATCTTGAGCTTTTTTCCTCCCTGCTCTACCAGCAGATGAGTGCCTGGTGCAGCTATCACAGCTTTGAAGGTGCCGCCGCGTTCCTGCGTCGTCACGCTCAGGAAGAGATGACCCACATGCAGCGTCTCTTTGATTATCTGACAGATACCGGCAGCCTGCCGCGCATTGATAACGTGGCATCACCGTTTGCGGAGTATGGCTCACTTGATGAACTGTTCCGCGCTACCTACGAGCACGAGCAGCTGATCACCCAGAAAATTAACGAACTTGTGCATGCGGCAATGACCAGCCAGGATTATCCAACCTTTAATTTCCTGCAGTGGTATGTGGCCGAACAACACGAAGAAGAGAAACTGTTTAAATCGGTTCTGGATAAATTATCGCTGGCCGGTAAAACCGGTGAAGGTCTTTACTTTATTGATAAAGAACTCTCTACGCTTGATACCCAGAATTAATATCGATACGGCGCTGACTTTCAGCGCCGTATTTTTTTACATGCAACCTGCGCAACTGGTACAGCGCCAGTCATGCGGATTTACGGCCTGGAAAAAGTACCGGTAGTTTGCCGCCTCAAGCGGGATCCCGGCGTCGAAGAATAAATCCGTCAGCCAGTCCACGTTTTCGATTATCCACTCATCCTCTTTTAACCCCTGTGCAAAGGTCTCATCCTCAGGATCGATAATCGAATAAATCGCCCATGTGCCCATATCCTTTTCACGTCGGGATTCCGGCAACGTCAGCGCCGTATTCTGCCAGCTGATGATCCAGTGGCCGTGACATAGCAAATTGCCTCCCCGGCTCCAGGCCGCTGTGAATGGATTTTCCCCCGCCATCAGACCCTCATTTTATTTTATGTTTTGCAATTTTTGTTTAAATTACGCCTGATTTTCACGCGATCCTATTGTCCTTATGAAGTAGCCTTACACCTCCGAAGGATCAGAGAGTTACCTGAAGAGCCTCGCCCGGCCAAAATCGTAAAGTTAAAGTTACACTTCTTGTAACGGTGATTTGACGAAATACGGCTTTTCCCTTACTCTGCGCCGCAGATTTTGTCGCGATCGTGAAGCGTTGTAGAGGAAAGCGTGAAAAACAGAACCCTGGGAAGTATTTTTATCGTCGCCGGAACGACGATTGGCGCAGGAATGCTGGCGATGCCGCTGGCCGCCGCGGGCGTCGGATTTGGCATGACATTACTGCTGCTGGGTACGCTCTGGGCATTAATGTGTTACACCGCGCTGTTGCTGCTTGAGGTTTATCAGCACGTCCCCGCCGATACCGGGCTGGGTTCGCTTGCGGCACGCTATCTGGGCCGTTACGGACAGTGGGTGACAGGCTTTAGCATGATGTTTCTGATGTACGCCCTGACCGCTGCGTATATCAGTGGTGCCGGGGAATTGATCGCTTCCAGCGTCAACGACGGGTTCGGTGCTGACATTACGCCAGCGACAGGGGCCATCTTCTTTACGCTCATCGGCGGCGGCGTAGTCTGTGTAGGTACCTCGCTGGTCGATCTGTTTAACCGATTTTTATTCAGCGCCAAAATTCTTTTTCTGATTGTGATGCTGGTTCTGCTGGCACCGCATGTTCATAAGGTTAACCTGCTGACGCTGCCGCTGGAAAAAGGCCTGGCGCTTTCCGCGATCCCGGTCATTTTTACCTCATTTGGCTTCCACGGCAGTGTGCCAAGCATTGTCAGCTACATGAACGGTGATATTCGCAAGCTTCGCCGCGTGTTTGTTATCGGTAGCGCCATCCCACTGATTGCCTACATTTTCTGGCAACTGGTGACGCTGGGCAGTATCGACTCCTCCACCTTTATTGGCTTGATGGCGGAACACGCCGGTCTGAACGGTTTCTTGCTGGCGCTGCGTGAAGTGGTAACTTCTCCACACGTTGAGCTGGCGGTGCATCTGTTTGCCGATCTGGCGCTGGCCACCTCCTTCCTGGGCGTGGCGCTCGGTCTGTTTGATTATCTGGCAGATCTGTTCCAGCGTCGCAATTCCGTCACCGGCCGCTTACAGACAGGGGCGATCACCTTCCTGCCTCCGCTGGCCTTTGCCCTCTTCTACCCGCGCGGGTTTGTCATGGCGCTGGGGTATGCGGGGGTGGCTCTATCCATCCTTGCCCTGCTGCTCCCTTCTCTGCTGGCGTGGAAGAGCCGCCAACAGCATGCCCGGCAAGGGTACCGGGTGGCAGGTGGAAAGCCGCTGCTGTGCATTGTGTTTGCCTGCGGGGTCGTCATTATTCTGGTGCAATTTTTGATTGCGGCGGGAATGCTGCCGGAAGTGGGGTAAAGAAAAGGGGCTATCAACAGCCCCTTTTTTATCAGTGTAAGCAACAGCTCTTAAACTTCTTCCCGCTGCCGCACGGACACGGATCGTTACGCCCGACTTTTGTGCCGTTAACAATCGGTTTCTTCGCTTCCGGTTGCTGTGGGTTAGCAGACCAGTAGTCGTACAAACGCAGCGCCGCTGGCTGGATACGCTCAATGCTGGCGATGTACTCCTCTTCGCTCAGCGCGTCCAGCTTCTCGCTGTTCTCTTCTGAGCCGTGAAGCGCGATGACATCCAGATCCGCTTTCAGCTCTTCAGGCAGTGCAGACCAGTCGGTCAACGACACGCCGCGCATATAGCCATAACACCACTCTTCCACCACGGTGTAGCTCTGGCCGTCGACGTCGTTATAACCAAACATCGGCTCAAACTGATCCGGGTATTCGCTCAGGCGCTCAGCAATGTCGTTCATATGCTTAAAGCAGAGATCGATAAAACGGTTCATTTCTCGATCGTTTTTCCAGCGCGGGATATATTTCTCGCCGCCCCATACCGCCACCAGCCAGGTGTCTGGCTCGACAACCACGGGGCCGGAAAGCACTGCCGTAAGCATGCCGTCCAGTTCGGACACGTCAATCACGGACGCATCGTCATGACCGTAAGACATTAACGTCTCTTCCAGCCACGCCATTTCGCTTTCATTTAATGGGCCTTCAGTCATTGCTGACACTCCTGATCAAAAAGGAAAGGATCCTAGCACATATCGTAGGCCTTTCCCGGCGGAAGTTACGGGAATTATTGCTGCAAAAACGTGCAAATCGTGACCCTTGCACAACTTATGGGCTTTATTGTTAACGAGATGTGATCTCCGCTGTAATTTCAGTGCGTCCCGCAAGGCTGCGTACAACGGCGCTCTATACTCAACATGTCGCAACGCCGTCAACAGGTTAACCATTCTGGCAACGATTTTGCTTAATCTTCAGCACGCGACACTGCGCATGGAAACCTCGCCGTATTAAGCAGGATGCTGACCGTATCTTGTTCGTAACATCATTTTTCTCGCTCGTGTTTTTGATTGGCTGCGCCGTCGGGCGTTCGGGTTTACACCGTGGTGCAAAAACCTCATTGCTAAGGAACACAATAATGTCGCTGAAATTAATCAGAACTCCTCTTTCTCTTGTGTTGGCCGGTTGTCTGGTGACGGCATTTTCCGCCCGGGCAGATATTGTCATTGGCGTGGCCGGGCCATTTACAGGCCCCAATGCCACCTACGGCGATCAGTACTGGCATGGCGCAACACAGGCAGCAGAGGACATTAACGCCGCAGGCGGGATCAACGGTGAAAAAATTAAGCTGGTTCAGGGAGATGATGCCTGCGAGCCCAAGCAGGCCGTTGCCGTCGCCAACCGTTTAGTCGACCAGGATAAGGTCAACGCGGTGGTCGGTCATTTCTGCTCCTCGTCCACCATGCCCGCCTCTGAGGTGTACAGCGACGCGGGGATCATCGCCATCACGCCTGGCTCCACCAACCCGCAGATTACCGAGCGCGGCATGAGCGATATGTTCCGCATGTGCGGCCGCGATGACCAGCAGGGTCAGGTCGCCAGCGATTTCATTATCGACAAGCTGAAAGCCAAACGGGTGGTGATCATTCACGACAAAGACACCTACGGTCAGGGGCTGGCGGACGCCACCAAAGCCGCACTGGCAAAACGCGGCGTGCAGGACGTGATGTACGAAGGGTTATCCCGCGGTGAAAAAGACTTTAACGCCCTGGTCACCAAAATTGGGGCGCAAAAACCGGACGTCGTCTTCTTCGGGGGCTGTCACCCTGAAGCCGGCCCGCTGGTTCGCCAGATGCGTGAACAGGGCGTGCAGGCAAAATTCTTCTCCGGCGACTGTATTGTCAACGAAGAGATGGTGACCGCGGCGGGAGGCCCCCAATATACCAACGGCATTTATATGACCTTCGGTAAAGATCCGCGCCTGATCCCGGACGGTAAAGCGGTAATTGAGAAATTCCGCGCCGGTAAATTCGAACCGGAAGGATACACCCTCTACTCCTATGCCTCCGTGCAGGCTATCGCCGCGGCATTCAAGGCGACGGGCGGCAAGGACTCAGCCAAAGCCAGCGAATGGCTGAAGGCTAATTCCGTCGATACGGTGATGGGCAAAAAAGCCTGGGACAGCAAAGGCGATCTGAAAGTCTCTGACTACGTGGTGTATCAGTGGGACGACAAAGGAAAGTATAAGGAAGTGCCGTAACGGGACGGAGTCACGCTCAACGTCGGCAGGGCCGCCTGCCGACGCAAACAACACATCAGGCTGCGCGGTTTGCGCGGCCGTTATAAAGAGCGCGCTAAGATGAGTACATTCTTCCTGCAACAGTTAATTAATGGCTTAACGCTGGGCTCCGTCTACGGACTCATCGCCATCGGTTATACGATGGTGTACGGCATCATCGGCATGATTAACTTCGCCCACGGCGAAGTGTATATGATCTCTGCCTATCTCTGCGCGATTGGCCTGGCGCTGCTCTCCTTCTTCGGCCTGCAGTCGTTCCCTCTACTGATCCTCGGGACGCTGGTATTCACCATCGTGGTCACCGGAGTGTATGGCTGGACCATCGAGCGCATTGCCTATAAACCGCTACGCAACTCCACCCGTCTGGCACCGCTGATCTCCGCCATCGGCATGTCGCTTATCCTGCAAAATTACGCGCAACTGGGCCAGGGGCCGCGTCAGCAAGGGGTGCCCACCATGCTGGATGGCGTGATTCGTCTGCATCTGGGAGAGGGGTTCGTGCAGATTACCTATACCAAAGTATTCATTCTGGTCGCCTCCTTCGCCGGGATGTTATTGCTCACCTGGATTATCAGCCATACCCGGCTGGGACGCATGTGTCGTGCGGTACAACAGGATCGAAAAATGGCCTCCATTCTGGGGATAAATACCGACAGGATTATTTCTCTGGTATTTGTCATCGGCGCGGCAATGGCCGGTCTGGCCGGGGTGCTCATTACCATGAATTACGGCACCTTTGATTTCTACGTCGGGTTTGTGATTGGTATCAAAGCCTTTACCGCCGCGGTGCTCGGGGGGATCGGCTCTTTGCCCGGCGCGATGCTCGGCGGGCTGATTCTGGGGGTGGCCGAAGCTCAATTTTCCGGCATGGTGAACTCGGACTACAAAGATGTGTTCTCGTTTGGGCTGCTGGTCATGATCCTGATTTTCCGCCCTCAGGGGCTGCTCGGCCGCCCTGTCGTGGCCAAAGTGTGAAGGAGAAAACAATGACATCACACGGTTTCTCCCTCAAGCGCTGCCTGCTGGACGCGATGTTTTCCGGGCTGATCGCATTGATTATTTTTGGCCCGATTGCAGGTGTGGTGCTGGACGGGTATAGCTTTAACTTTGCCGGACAGCGCCTGGCCTGGATGGTCGGCACAGTGATGGTTGGGCGTTTTCTGCTGAGCGCTTTTTTAAGTACCGCTGCCGGGGCCCGTTTTCAGGCGCGGTTCGAAGCCGACAGTGCGGGGGTATATGTTCGCCCGCCGGAATACAAAAGCCGTCTGCGCTGGGTTATTCCTCTGGCGATCGCCCTTGCGATCTGCTTCCCGTTTGTCGCCACCAAATACCTGCTGACGGTTGCTATCCTCGGGCTGATTTACGTCCTGCTCGGCCTCGGCCTGAATATCGTCGTGGGTCTGGCCGGACTGCTGGATCTGGGGTATGTCGCCTTCTACGCCATCGGTGCTTACGGGCTGGCGTTGGGGTATCAATATCTGGGACTCGGATTCTGGAGCATGCTGCCGCTGGCGGCAATTATGGCTGCGGCTGCCGGTGCCCTGCTCGGCTTCCCGGTGCTGCGCATGCACGGCGACTACCTGGCGATTGTGACGCTCGGGTTCGGGGAAATTATCCGTCTGGTGCTGAACAACTGGCTAACCTTCACCGGCGGGCCTAATGGCGTGTCAGCCCCACCGCCTACGTTTTTCGGACTGGAGTTTGGTCGACGCGCCAAAGAAGGTGGCGTGCCATTTCATGAGTTTTTCCATCTGACGTACAACCCGAATATGAAGTTTATCTTTATTTACGCGGTGCTGTTTCTGGTGGTGCTGCTGGTGCTTTATATCAAGCATCGCCTGACACGAATGCCAATTGGCCGGGCATGGGAAGCCCTGCGGGAAGATGAAATCGCCTGCCGCTCCATGGGCCTCAACCATGTGCTGGTTAAGCTTTCGGCCTTTACGCTGGGCGCGTCAACGGCCGGGATTGCGGGCGTGTTCTTTGCCACCTATCAGGGTTTTGTGAATCCAACCTCATTCACCTTTTTTGAATCTGCGCTGATCCTCGCCATCGTGGTATTGGGCGGCATGGGCTCTACGCTCGGAGTCGTGCTGGCAGCCTTTGTGCTCACCGTGACACCCGAGCTGTTGCGCAGCTTTGCTGAGTATCGCGTCCTGCTGTTTGGCATGCTGATGGTGGTGATGATGATCTGGCGTCCGCGCGGGTTGATCCGCATTAACCGAAGCGGGTTTGCCGTGCGTAAGGGCGTGGCGCCATGAACGGAACGATATTAAGCGTAGAGCACCTGATGATGCATTTTGGCGGGATCAAGGCGCTTAATGATGTCAATCTCGACGTGCAGCGCGGTTCGATTACCGCCCTTATCGGCCCAAACGGCGCTGGCAAAACCACCGTCTTTAACTGCCTGACCGGCTTCTATAAAGCGTCCGGCGGGAACATTCTGTTTAACGCACGCAACAGAACGACCAACGTCATTCAGGTACTCGGGCAAAAATTCCAGCCGGACGACTGGATTCACCCTGCACAGTTGGGGCAGCGCCTTTTCTATAAGATGTTTGGCGGGACGCATCTGGTTAACCGCGCCGGGCTGGCACGCACCTTCCAGAACATTCGTCTGTTCCGCGAGATGTCGGTCGTGGAAAACCTGCTGGTCGCACAGCATATGCGCGTTAACCGTAATTTGCTCGCTGGGATCCTCAATACCCCCGCTTACCGACGGGCAGAGAGCGACGCCCTGGACAGGGCCTTCTACTGGCTTGAGGTGGTGGATCTTGTGGAGTGTGCCAATCGCCTGGCGGGCGAGATGTCCTACGGCCAGCAGCGGCGTCTGGAAATCGCGCGCGCCATGTGCACCGGACCAGAGATGATCTGTCTGGATGAACCCGCCGCCGGGCTCAACCCGGTTGAAACGCACAAGCTGAGCAACATCATCCGTTTTCTGCGCGACCACCACGGTATTACGGTACTGTTGATTGAACACGATATGGGAATGGTGATGGAGATTTCGGACGACATCATTGTGCTCGACCATGGAGATGTCATCGCCAGGGGAAAACCCGAGCAGATCCAGCATGATGAAAAAGTGATTGCCGCGTATCTGGGCACCGATGAAAGCGAGGTCAATCTATGAGCGAACCGATGCTGGCCTTTCGCGAGGTGGACGTGTTTTACGGCGTGATCCAGGCGCTGAAACAGGTAACACTTGAAGTAAACAAAGGGGAAACCGTGGCGCTGATAGGCGCTAACGGCGCGGGTAAATCGACATTACTGATGTCTATCTTCGGCCAGCCGCGTATTCGCAGCGGGCAGATCGTGTTTTGCGGAGAGGACATCAGCCATAAATCGACCCACTATGTCGCCTCCGAAGGCATTGCCCAGGCGCCGGAAGGACGACGCATTTTTCCCGATATGACCGTGGAGGAGAACCTGCTGATGGGGACCATCCCCATTGGCAGCCAGTTTGCAACGGAAGATATGCACACCATGTTTGACCTCTTCCCTCGCCTCAAAGAGCGGCGTAAACAGCGCGCGATGACCATGTCCGGCGGGGAACAGCAGATGCTGGCTATCGCCCGGGCGCTGATGAGCCGCCCTAAACTCCTGTTACTGGATGAACCCAGCCTCGGCCTGGCGCCGATTGTGGTGAAACAGATCTTCCAGACGCTGCGCGAACTGGCCCGCAACGGGATGACCATTTTTCTGGTGGAGCAGAATGCGCACCACGCGCTGAAGCTTTCTGACCGCGGCTACGTGATGGTTAACGGGCAGATCCGCCTGAGCGGCAGCGGAGAAGAGTTACTGGGGAATCAGGAGGTGAGGAAGGCGTATTTGGGCGGGGTGTGATTTGATATGAAAGGAATCATTAAAAGTAATTTCATATAAATAACAATGAGATATTCACGACAGGTATAGCACGCAATGCCTTGAGACGGCCTGAGTTTGTTGATTTATTAGTCTCTGACAATCACGTCAAACTCACTGAAAAGGAGCTTTCAGAATGGCTATACCCGCATATCTTTGGCTTAAAGATGACGGCGGTGCAAACATTACAGGTTCTGTAGATGTTCAGCACCGTGAAGGTAGTATTGAAGTTCTTGGATTTGGACATGGTTTGCACCTTCCTACTGATAGCGCAACCGGAAAAATCACAGGTACACGAGTTCACTCCGCATTAAATTTTGAAAAAGAATTCGATTCATCAAGCCCATATCTTTATAAAGCTGTGGCGCATGGGCAAACGTTACAATCAGCGGAATTTAAGTGGTACAGAATTAACGACGCTGGGCAGGAAGTTGAATACTTCTGATCTTGACCCTCCATCTCCGAACAGCTTTTGTATCTTAAGTTAACGATGTCCGCTGCCGCCGGTATTCCCTCGGGGAG